>JBJFHX010000102.1:0-13736 GCA_051893995.1 Ruminococcus sp. | reverse complement strand
AGTTTGAGGATTTACCCGACGATTTTGTATGCCCTCTCTGCGGAGTAGGCAAGGATGATTTTTCACCGGCTGAATAATCAGGTAAAATCCGCCCTATGGCACGATAAAACGCTATGACGTTTGTAAAAGCGTCATAGCGTTTTTGTTAAAGAGAAGATATTATAATATTGTAGCGGCGAACTGTGTTCGCCGAAATGTATAAATTGTTTCACAATTTATACATAGGGATGTCTGGGAAGCCGTCCCCTACGGAAATAGAGGAAACGTTTGTATTTCATTTTGTAGGGGACGGGTTCCTACACGTCCCATTCACAAAAATTGCAACGCAATTTTTGTGTAGACACGGCACGCCGTGTCCCTACGTCAACGTTGCGCTAAATTATCGTTTATCTGTCGAAGTCAAGCACGATTTCGTTTTTTTCGGACTTGAATTTTCTGCACTTTATATTTGCCGAGGCAAGCATACGCTTTGAGGCAAGCGTTTCCTTTGAGTCGGCGTACTTGTCGTAAAGGTAAACAACCTCGTCGATTCCCGACTGGATAATAGCCTTTGCACACTCGTTGCAGGGGAACAAGTCAACATAGAGCTTTGCACCCTTCAAGTCCTTGCCCCTTGCGTTTAAAATTGCGTTAAGCTCGGCGTGAACAACGTAATTGTACTTTGTGTCCTCGCCCTCACGCTCCCAAGGGAAATCGTCGTCGGAACAGCCGTAGGGAAAGCCGTTGTAGCCCGTTGACAGAATAATGTTGTTTGAGTCAACTATGCAGGCTCCCACCTGAGTGTTGGGGTCCTTGCTGCGCTTAGACGCAAGCAGTGCAACGCCCATAAAATATTCGTCCCATGTGATGTAATCGTTTCTTTTCATAGCTGCCTCCCTGTTGAGTGTATTATATATAATTAGTATAGCTTATATAAGAAAAATAGGCAATATTTTTTAATAAAAAAAGCGTTCAAAATAAAAATATTTCAGCGGCAAAATATTTGAGAATTTTTATATTTTCATATTGATAAACCGAAAGTGATTTGTTATAATAAAGGTTAATAACTAAATTAATAAAAATTTGTAAAACGGAGGAAAATTATGCTGAATACTAATTATAATGAAAAATTCGGCAAGGAAGGACTTACCTTTGACGATGTTCTTCTTATACCGGGAGAGTCAGACGTTGAGCCTAAGAATGTTGACGTTTCAACACACCTTACAAAAACCATTAAGCTCAACACTCCTCTTATGACTGCCGCAATGGATACGGTTACTGAATCTGCTATGGCTATTGCTATTGCAAGAGAAGGCGGCGTTGGTATCATTCACAAGAATATGCCGATTGAGCGTCAGGCTGACCAGGTTGACAGAGTAAAAAGAAGTGAGAACGGCGTTATTGTAAATCCGTTTTTCCTCTCACCCGAAAACACCGTAAGAGATGCAGACAATCTTATGGGCAAATACAAAATTTCAGGTGTTCCTATCTGCCGTGACGGCAAGCTTGTGGGAATTATTACAAACCGTGATATGCGCTTTATGACAGGCGAGGATTTTGCTCAGCCGATTTCAAAGGTTATGACTCACGAAAATCTCGTTACTGCTCCCGTTGGTACTACTCTTAAAGAGGCTCAGGATATTCTCAGACAGCACAGAATCGAAAAGCTCCCGATTGTCGGCAACGACGGAACTCTCAAGGGACTTATCACAATCAAGGATATCGAAAAGAGCGTTCAGTACCCCAACTCTGCTCGTGACGACAAAGGCAGACTTCTCTGCGGCGCTGCAATCGGTGCAACAGCAGACGTGCTTGACAGAGTAGCCGCTTTAATTGAGGCTCAGGTTGACGTTGTTGTGCTTGACTCAGCTCACGGTCACAACTCAAATGTTGTAAACTCCGTTGCAAAGGTTAAGAAGGCTTATCCCAATCTTCCTCTTATTGCAGGCAACATTGCAACTGCCGAAGCCGCAAAGGCTCTTATCGACGCAGGTGCAGACGCTATCAAGGTCGGCATAGGTCCCGGCTCAATCTGCACAACAAGAATTGTTGCAGGTATCGGTGTTCCGCAGATTACCGCAATCTATGACGCAGCCTGCGAGGCTTCAAAGTACGGTATTCCCGTTATCGCAGACGGCGGCATCAAGTACAGCGGCGACATTGTAAAGGCACTTGCCGCAGGCGGAAACGTTGTTATGGTCGGCTCACTCGTTGCAGGCTGTGAGGAAAGCCCCGGCGAGAACGAAATTTATCAGGGCAGACAGTTCAAGGTTTACCGTGGAATGGGCAGTCTCGGCGCAATGGGCAAAGGCAGTGCAGACAGATACTTCCAGGCAAGCAACAACAAGTTCGTTCCCGAAGGCGTTGAGGGACGTGTTCCTTACAAGGGAATGCTTTCCGACACCGTTTACCAGCTTATGGGCGGTCTGCGCTCAGGTATGGGTTACACAGGCTGTGCAACAATCGAAGAGCTCCACAAAAAGGCTAAATTTGTTCAGATTTCGGGTGCAGGTCTGCGTGAAAGCCACCCGCACGACATCCAGATTACAAAGGAAGCACCGAACTATTCATACAACTTCAACTAATCAGGCGAATTTTATAATTGTAGGGAACGACCCCCTGTGTCGTTCCTGAATGACATTCATCTAACCTTATTAGGAACAACACAGGGGTTGTTCCCTACGGATATTGAGGAAATGTTTGTATTATAGACGTAGGGGCACGGTATGTGTGTCCGTGTTGACTGTCAAACGCAATCGATTATATCATTATTATAGTGAAAAACAAACCTTTCCGTAGGGGACGGGTTCCTACACGTCCCTATGTATAAATTGTGAAACAATTTATACATTATGGCTTATGGCGAACACAGTTCGCCGCTACACAATAAATTCAAAATTCATTCGGAATAGAGCGATTGTCAATTCCGAATTAAAAAATAAATTATAAAGGATGTTCTAAAATGTACAGACTCGGCATTGACCTCGGCGGTACAAACATTGTAGCCGGCGTAGTTGACAAAAAGTACAAAATCGTAGCAAAGGCTTCCTGTAAAACTGCCGTTCCTCGTCCCGAAAGCGAAATCTGCGACAGTATGGCAGAGGTTGCAAAGAAAGCCGTTGAAAAAGCAAAGCTCACTATGGACGACATTGAGTCCGTAGGTATCGGCGTTCCGGGTGCGGTTAACCCGAAAACAGGTGTAATCGAATACTCCGCAAACCTTTTCTTCCACAACTGGGAAGTTGTTGAGATGATGGAGGAAAGATTAGGCAAGAAAGTTGTCATTGAAAACGACGCCAATGCGGCGGCTCTCGGCGAATACCTTGCAGGCAGTGCAAAGGGCGCAAGAAACGCAGTTGCAATCACACTCGGCACAGGCGTAGGCGGTGGAATTATCGTTGACGGCAAAATCTACAGCGGCTCAAACTTTGCTGGTGCTGAACTCGGTCATATGGTTATCGTAAAGGACGGCAAGGAATGTGCCTGCGGCAGACGCGGCTGTTGGGAAACATACGCATCAGCAACAGGACTTATCAGCCTTACAAAGCAGAAGATTCTTTCCGAAAAGCTTGAATTCAGCTATATGCTCAAGCTCTGCGACGGCGACATCAACAAGGTAAACGGCAGAACGGCGTTTGATGCAATGCGTGACGGCGACCCGACTGCAAAATCCGTTGTTGAAGAATACATAAGCTACCTTGCATGCGGACTTGTAAACATCATCAACATTTTCCAGCCCGACGTTCTCTGTATCGGCGGCGGAATTTCAAACGAAGGTGAAAATCTCCTCGGACCCGTTCGTTCATATGTTGAGCGTGAACGCTACACAAAGCATAACGACAAGCAGACAGTAATCTGCAAATGTACGCTCGGCAACGACGCAGGCATTATCGGTGCGGCTTACTTAGATTAAGCCGAGTTCATAAGCTCGCAATTGGCGGTGTGCCCGCTTAAAAGTTTATAACAAAAAAATGTCGGAGCAGCGTAAAAAACGATGCTCCGACATTTTAATGAATGATGTAATATTTTACTTACATTTATAATAATACACCAACATTAAAATGATGTTAATATGTATAATGATAATATATTGTTCACCATAGGTTTAGCATAAACGTTTCCTTTACAGACGTAGGGACAGCGTACCGTGTCCGTGTTGACTATCAAATGCAACCGATTATATCATTATTATAGTGACAAACAAACCTTTCAGTACTACATTGATAAAACTAAAAATTCACATATTTTATGAAATATAAAATCAGCTTTTATATAATCAGTGTAGGGAACGGTCTTGACCGTTCCGCTGATTTACAAGCCAACTCTTAACCGACTCGGAACGGTCAAGACCGTTCCCTACATTTGAGTGTGTTTATTTCCATAACATAATTGATAACTTTTAGAATTAACGCCGCAGTAGAGGACGGCATCCTTGACGTCCCTATGTATAAATTGTAAAACAATTTATACATTATGGCGAACACAGTTCGCCGCTACAATTATAAAATTTGCTTGTCGAGGCACTCGACTAAATTATGGTTTACACTGCAAATAACGGCTGAAACAAAAGCTGAGTGAAAGGAATAATCATAATTTATATTATGCACCTCTTTATCTTGTACCGCTTTACACCCGAAAATACATTATATAGTATAGTAAAAAAATCAGCTTTCTGCTCTGCATAAAATTTTCTCTTTCCGAAATAAAATACTTGACGAAAATTGAAAACTACGTTATAATGCTATATTGCAAGGTTATATTTTGAAGGGAGGTTTTCACTTATGTTGAGAACATATCAGCCTAAGAAGCTCCACAGAAAAAAGGAGCACGGTTTCAGAAAGAGAATGGCTACATCTAACGGTAAGAAAGTTTTAGCAAGAAGAAGAGCTAAAGGCAGAAAAAGGTTGTCTTATTAAGAAAAGAGGCCACTTTATTCGGTGGTCTTTCTTTTTTAGAGTGCTCGGCTGCCCGGTGGTGTAAAAATGAGTGAATATGTCACTTTGAAGGATAACAGGGATTTTTCCCGTCTGTACAAAAGGGGAAAATCCTTTGTAAGTCCTGTACTTGTAACTTATGTAATGAAAAATAAAAACAATAACCTGCGTTTCGGAATTACCACAGGCAAAAAGGTCGGCAAGGCTGTTAAACGCTCCAGAGCAAGGCGTGTTATCAGGGCAGCTTACTATGAACTCTATCCCGATATAAAGCAGGGATACGACTTTGTTTTTGTCGCAAGGGGCAAAACACCCTATGTCAAGTCGCAGACTGTTTTGGACGCTATGAAAAAGCAATTGAAGGCTGCGGACGTTTTAGAATAATTATCAATTAAAATTAACAATTGAGGGTCGCTCCGCTCCGAATTTGCAATAATGCGTGCTGTTTGGAGAGGTTTGTCCGATGAATTTATATTGATATACAGGTAACGTTCAGGGACGTGTAGGAACCCGTCCCCTACGAAATTAAATTCAAACGTTTCCGGTATAGCCGTAGGGGACGGCATCCTTGACGTCCCGTTTCATAAATTGCGTTGCAATTTATGAAATATGGCGAACACAGTTCGCCGCTTCAGTAATATAAACAAATTGAGACACTATACTTTTAAATTATTCCAACCTATCCACTCGACCTGAATTGTCAATTGTTCTTTGTTAATTGTAAGTTAATTTAAGGTAAAAAATGAAAAAAATACTGATTGCTCTGATTAAATTCTATCAGGCCGCCATATCTCCGCACTTGGGTGCTAACTGCAAGTACACTCCAACCTGCTCTCAGTACGGAATCGAGGCTATTGAGCGCTTTGGCGCATTAAAGGGCTTTGCACTTACGCTCTGGCGTATCTTAAGATGCAATCCCTTTTCAAAGGGCGGCTATGACCCTGTTCCTGAAAAAAGGACAGGCAGGAGAAATTAGCAACACGCATATTGTATTTGCTGTGATTGCACATTTTACTCAAAAGTGAGGTAACAATATGCAAATCTTCGGATTTCTCGGAAGCTTGCTGGGCTACATACTCTGGGGAGCTTTCTACATTCTCAAGGATTTCGGTCTTTCTATTATCGTATTTACGCTCATTGTAAAGCTTATTCTTTTCCCGTTTTCCGTTAAACAGCAGAAATCTATGGCGGGTACTGCAAGGCTCTCCAAAAAGCAAAAGGAGCTTCAGGAAAAGTACGGCAACAACAGGCAAAAGCTTCAGGAGGAAACAAGTAAGCTCTATGAAAAAGAGGGCGTAAAACCTATGGGCGGTTGTCTTACGACAATCATTCCTCTTCTCGTAATTTTAGGTATCTTCTATGCAGTTGCCTATCCGCTTACCAACACTCTTCACTTAAACAGTGAGGACGTAAACAATGCGCTTTCCTACATCAACACAATCCCCGGATATGCTGCAAGCGCAAATCCTGCTTATCAGGAAATCAGCTTGCTCAAAATATTCCCCAACATTATGAACACAGAGGCTGTTCAGGGAATTTTTAACGCTCAGGAAATTTCTACAATTCAGATGTTCACTGCAGGCTTTAATACCTTTGGCGTTGATTTGCTTGCAATCCCAAAAGACCTCGGTCTTTTCTCGTGGTACACTCTGTTCCCGGTGCTCTGCTTTGCTTCAAACATCGGTTCACAGCTTGTTATGACTAAGATTAACAAGAATCAGATGGCTCAGCAGCAGGGCTGTATGAAGGTTATGCTGTTTGTACTGCCGTTGTTCTCCGCATATATTGCTTACACCGTTCCTGCCGCAGTAGCTTTCTACTGGATTATTTCGGCTGTAATCAGCCTTGTTCAGTCAATCGTGCTCGGCAAGATTTTCAGTCCTGCTCAGCTTACAGCAAACTCAGAGGCAAGACACGTTGCAGCAATGCTTGAAAACGAAGCAAAAATTCCTTATGTTTACGCACCGCACGAGCTTAAATCAGGCGAGGGTGCAAATTCAAAAAAGAAAAAGAAGAAATAATAATAAATGATTATTTCTTAATGTAGGGAACGATCCCTGTGTCGTTCCTATAAATAGAAACTTCAACTGAAAATACAAATATATTCAAACGAAATAAAGGTGAAAAATCGTGATAAAAGAAGTAATCGGCGTTGGTGAAACAGAGCTTGACGCTCTTAACGACGCAAAAAGACAACTTGGTCTGAGTGATACAGACGAAGTTGAATTTGAACTTATCCAGCGTGCCGAGAAAAAGAAGTTCGGTCTTTTCGGCGGCGCACCTGCAAAGGTAAAGGTAACACTCAAGGCTACTCCCGAAGACAAGGCTGAGGAATTCTTAAGAAATGTCCTCGACAAGATGAATCTTCAGAGTGTTGTAATTGAAAAGAATTTAATCGAAGGCGGCGTAGAATTCGACCTTTCGGGCGAGGACGTTGGCTTTGTAATCGGCAGAAGAGGCGAAACTCTCGACTCTCTCCAGTATCTTACAAGCCTTGTTGCAAACCACGCAGACAGCGGCTATTTCAAGGTTACAATCAACACAGGCAACTACAGGGAAAAGAGAGAAAAAACTCTTGAAATTCTCGGCAGAAAGCTTGCATTCAAGGCTGTCAAGACAGGCAGAAAGACAAACCTTGAGCCGATGAATCCCTACGAAAGAAGAATTATCCACACAGCCGTTCAGAAGGTAAACGGAGCAATTTCGTGGAGCGAAGGCGAAAACGCTAACCGTCACGTTGTTATCGGACCCGACCCCAAGGCAAAGAACAATTTCCGCAAGGGGGGCTACAACAAAGGCAGAGGCGGCAGACGTCCCTACAACGCTAACCGCAACTACAACAATTCTGCTCCCGTTAATCCCGACAGAAAGCCCCTCAACGAGGGCGACGGCACAGGTCTTTACGGAAGAATTGATAAGTGATTCGAGCAGAAAGAGCTTAATATTTACAAATTATATGCCCGACAATTTAGGGCTAAATGCTATAAAGTTTTAAAAGGGCGGAGCAATCCGCCCTTATTTTGTAGTATTGAAAAAATTAAAAATACAACACTATTCGTAGGGGACGGCTTCCCAGACGTCCCATTCACAAAAATTGCAATGCAATTTTTGTGTGGACACGGAGTGCGTGTCCCTACGTTATCTGTTTTATTATGTGCGTGGGTGAACCTATGAACGAAAAAACAATTGCCGCTATCAGCACCGCACAGGGCGAAGGCGGAATCGGTGTAATAAGAATTTCGGGCGAAAATGCCCTTGAAATTGCCGACAAGATTTTTAAAAATATAAACAACAAAAAAATCACAGAGATGAAGGGCTATACAGCCGCTTTCGGCAAAATTTGTCATAACGGCGAAGAAATTGACGAGGCTGTCGCACTTGTTTTTCGTGCACCGCACAGCTACACAGGCGAGGACGTCGTTGAGCTTTCCTGTCACGGCGGAATTTACCTGACAAAACAGGTGCTTCGTGCCGCACTTTCGGCAGGCGCATACCCTGCGCAGGCAGGCGAGTTTACAAAGCGTGCATTTCTCAACGGCAAAATTGACTTGACCGAAGCCGAGGCTGTTATTGACTTAATCAGCGCAAAAAGCAAGTCAGCCGCCAGAGCCGCACTTTTTGTAAAGGACGGTGCGCTCCGCAATAAGATTGACGGTGTAAAAAACGATTTGCTCTCTCTTGCGGCTCACCTTTCCGCCTGGGCTGACTATCCCGAGGAGGATATTGCCGAGGTAACTGACGATATGATTTCCGACACATGCAAAAATTTGATTGCCGTTCTTGAAAAGATCCTTGCAAGCTACGACAGCGGTCAGGCGGTCAAGCAGGGAATAGATACGGTAATCGCAGGCAAGCCGAACGTCGGCAAAAGTACGCTTATGAATCTTCTTTCAGGTTGCGAGAAAAGCATTGTCACCGACATTCCAGGCACAACGAGGGATATTGTCGAGGACACTGTTCTTGTCGGCGACGTTATTCTCAGACTGAGCGACACAGCAGGCTTGCGTGAAACCGAGGACGCTGTTGAAAAAATCGGCGTTGACCGGGCAAGGAAACGTCTTACACAATGCGGACTTCTGCTTGCGGTGTTTGACAACAGCCGTGAGCTTGACGAAGAGGACAAGGCTTTGCTTAACTCGGCAAAGGACGTTCCCTCAATTGCGATAATAAACAAGACCGACCTTGAACAAAAGCTTGATATAAGCTATATTTTAGATAATATAAGCAAGATAGTATATATATCAGCTGTAAACGGTGAGGGGCACGAGGAACTTGTAAAAGCCGTTGAAGAAATTGCAGGAACGGCAAACTTAAATCCGAGCGAGGGAATACTATCTAACGAACGTCAGAGATTGGCAGTAAGCAACGCTCTGAACTCAATCAGAGAAGCTGAAAACGCACTTTCAATGGGAATGACGTTTGATGCAGTTACCGTTTCGCTTGAGGATGCAATATCGGAGCTGCTGGAGCTGACAGGCGAAAAGACAAGCGACGAGGTAATCGACCGTGTATTCCACAACTTCTGCGTGGGTAAATAGTCGAGTGCCTCGACACGCAATCCGAGCCTAAGGGTTAGTTTGTGAGAATAGAATGGTAGCCCGACTTTTAAGTTTATACATCGGTTACGTTTTTATTAATACGTTATGATTTATTATTAATTCCGAATTACGCATTCCGAATTCCGAATTGAATTATTGGAGTTGATTTTATGACAACTTATTTTGCAGGAAATTACGACGTTGCCGTTATCGGCGCAGGTCACGCAGGCATTGAAGCCGCACTTGCGTCTGCACGGCTCGGCTGTAAAACTGCGATTTTTACAATAAATATGGACGCTGTCGGCAACTGTCCCTGCAATCCGTCAATCGGCGGAACTGCAAAGGGACATCTTGTGCGTGAGATTGACGCTCTCGGCGGTGAAATGGGCAAGACTGCCGACGAGTGTTTTTTGCAGTCACGTATGCTCAACCGAGGAAAAGGTCCTGCCGTTCATTCACTCCGTGCACAGATTGACAGGCGCAAATACTCCGACACTATGAAGCACAAGCTTGAATTGCAGGAAAATCTTGAGCTTCGTCAGGCTGAAATCGTTGACATTCATAAGTCAGAATACGGTTACACTCTTACAACAAGAATGTTGGCTGTTTACGAGTGCAAGGCTGTTATCATTGCAACAGGCACTTATCTCGGCGGCAGAATTTTCGTCGGAGAGGTTTCATACGAAAGTGGTCCCGACGGAATTTTTCCTGCAACCGAGCTTGGCAAAAGCCTGAAAAACCTCGGACTTCCGCTCCGCCGTTTCAAGACAGGCACTCCTGCAAGAGTTCTCAAAAGCTCTATTGATTTTTCCGAGCTTGAAGTCCAGAAAGGTGACGAACCACCTCAGCCGTTTTCTTACGAAACCGAAAATCTCGGTGAAAACAAGGTTGACTGCCACATAAGCTGGACTAACGAAAATACAAAACAGGTGATTCTTGAAAATATACATCGTTCACCTTTGTACGCAGGCAGAATTGAGGGCGTTGGTCCTCGCTACTGTCCGAGCTTTGAAGACAAGATTATGCGCTTTAAGGACAAGCCTCGTCATCAGCTTTTTATTGAGCCGTGCGGACTCAGCACCGAAGAAATGTACTTGCAGGGAATGAGCTCGTCGCTCCCCGAAGAGGTACAGCTCAAATTCTACCGCACAATCAAAGGTCTTGAGCACTGCGTAATTATGCGCCCTGCCTATGCGATTGAATACGACTGCGTTGACCCGCTCGCTATGAATGCAACGCTCGAATTCAAGGATTTTCCTAACCTCTACGGTGCAGGACAGTTCAACGGAAGCTCCGGCTACGAGGAGGCCGCCGCACAGGGACTTGTTGCGGGAATCAACGCCGCATTAAAGGTACTTGGCAGAGAACAGGTCATTTTCACCCGTGACAATTCCTATATCGGCACGCTCGTTGACGACCTTGTTACAAAGGGTGCTAACGAGCCGTACAGAATGATGACCTCACGCAGTGAATACAGGCTCGTGCTCCGTCAGGACAACGCTGACGAAAGGCTTACACCCCTCGGATATGAAATCGGACTTATCAGTGAGGAACGCTATAACAAATTCCTCAAAAAGCAGGAGCTGAAGAAGGCAGAAATCAAACGTTTAAAATCTACCATAATTTCACCGACTGAGGAAGTAAACAAGATACTTGTTTCACGTGAAACATCTGAAATTACGACAGGCGTTCGTCTGATTGACTTGCTCAAACGTCCTCAGCTCGGATACGAAGAACTAAAAGCTGTTGACACGGAAAGACCGGACCTTGACCCGAATATTTTTGAACAGGTTGAAATTGAAATAAAGTACGAGGGATATATTCAAAAACAGCTCAAACAGGTTGAACAGATGCGAAAGCTTGAAATAAAGCTCTTGCCAAAGGACTTTGACTATCGTGAAATCAAGGGTCTGCGACTTGAAGCGCAGGAAAAGCTCAACAAAATCAAACCCCTCAACATAGGTCAGGCATCGAGAATTTCGGGCGTTTCGCCTGCCGACATCAGCGTTCTGCTGATCTGGCTTGCACAGAACAAATAATCGGGTGACAGAATGGACATTAAAGGAATCATCAAATCGGCTACTGCCGACTACAAAATTCAGCTTACCGAAGTTCAACTTGAACAGCTTGAAAAGTATTTTAATTTGCTGGTTGAATGGAACGAGAAAATCAATCTCACAGCAATCACAGACGAGCAGGGCGTTGCAGTAAAACACTTTGCCGACAGTCTTTCACTTTTCAACTGCGTTGACATTCCCGAAAATTCGACTGTAATCGACGTAGGAACAGGTGCAGGCTTTCCGGGAATTGTGCTTAAAATTGCACGTCCTGACATTAAACTTACTTTGCTTGACAGTCTGCAAAAGCGGCTTAATTTCTTAGATACTGTTTTGTCCGAACTCTCACTTAATGCAACGCTCATCCACAGCAGGGCAGAGGACGGTGGACAAAACATTGATTTGCGTGAAAGCTTTGATTTTGTTGTTTCTCGTGCTGTTGCAAGGCTGAATGTGCTTGCAGAGTACTGTCTGCCGTACACAAGGCTGAGCGGCAGCTTTATTGCCCTCAAAGGTCCTGACGCTGAAAACGAAATAGCAGACGGAAGAAAGGCAATTCAGACGCTCGGAGGAAAAATCAAAAACATTCACTCCTTTTCACTTGCACTTGACGGAGGAGAAAGAACAATCGTTGAAATTGAAAAGATTGCACCCACTCCCGACAAGTACCCCAGAGGCTACGGCAAAATAAAAGCCAAACCCTTATAATTTTGAGGACAGCACAACGCTGTCCTTTTTTGTTTACACAATTCGACAATATTTTTAAAAAATTACCATTTTTTACCAAAACAATATAAAAAAGTTGCTCACAAACCGACAGACATCGCACAGGGAAAGTGTTATTATAATAGCACAGGGACAACCCCTGAAGGACAAATGAGGACACGGGGCGATCAGGTTTGAATTTAATAATAAAAAACGATAACAAAATCTCTGACATACCCATAATTAAAATCAGACCCAACAAAGCTCAGCCCAGAAAGGTTTTCAATGAAGAGGACCTCAACGCTCTGTCGCAGTCAATCACCGAAAACGGTATTCTTCAACCCCTTACCGTCCGAAAGGTGAGCGCTACTGAATATGAGCTGATAGCGGGTGAAAGGCGGCTTCGTGCTTCCGTAATGGCAGGACTTCGGAAGGTTCCCTGTATAGTAATCAAGTGCTCCGAAAAAGAGTCGGCAGTATATGCTCTCCTTGAAAATCTCCAACGCAGCGACCTCGGCATGTTCGAGGAAGCTCGTGGGATTTCAAGGCTGATACGCAGGTACGGACTGACACAGCAGGAGGCAGCTGTCAAGCTCGGCAAAACGCAGTCCACAATTGCAAACAAGCTAAGACTTTTAAGACTTACATATGAAGAGCAGGAGTGGATTGAAAACGCAGGACTGAGCGAACGCCACGCAAGAGCGCTTTTAAAGCTCGGTGATGAAGGTGCAAGGCGAGAGGCTCTCTCGAAAATCATCTCCGAAAACCTAAACGTACAGCAATCAGAAAATCTTATTAATCTGATGCTCAATTCAAACCCTAAAAACGATAAAAAACAGGGTTTCAGCAAAGCGGTGATAAAGGACGTCAGAATATTTGTAAACACAATCAACAAAGCTGTTGACACAATGCGTCTTGCGGGAATAGACGCACAAGCGGATAAAACCGATACAGACAATTTTATCGAATACACAATAAGAATTCCCAAAAAACAAATAACTGACGAAGAAAAAACTGCTTAACCCGGTGCATTATGACGCACCCACCAAATTACTTTCCAGTTGGATGCGAAAGCATCCGTTCCACTCATACCCATTTCCTTATCTAAACCCCTTGCGAAAAGCCGTACAGCAATGTACGGCTTTTTGCTTTTTTAGTCCGTTATATAAGTCGGAGATTATCATACCTCGGTGTCTCGGGAGTCATAGATTTTTCTATATCTTACGCAAGATACAACTTTACTTCATCTGTATTTAGTTATTTTCAACTGTAACCGATATATTAACTTAAAAGTCGGACTACCGTTTTATCAAGTCATCAGACTTTTCAACTCTATTTACGTGACGAGGCACTCGACAAATTTGCCTGCGGTGGCTCACCTCCGCTTTATATGTCAAGCCACTTGTCCTCGTCCTTCATTCGAAAATTACACTTTACTGCCGCAGAATACTGTTTTAAGATAATTTAAAAAATTTATAAAATATTTTATTAAGTGCGTTTTTTGTCCGTATCTTGTCATAGTG
>JBJFHX010000101.1:0-3344 GCA_051893995.1 Ruminococcus sp. | reverse complement strand
ATACCGAGTTTTATATCATATCCGACTTTTATAACGGACTAAAAAATTATGGTTTATATCATTAATAAAATCTGAAATCAAAGCTGATTAAAAGGGATAATCAGATAAAATATTCTGAAATTACGGAAGGTGCATTTATGAAACATTCGGTTACAACGCTCAACACAAAACGCCTTATAGCAAATTCGCTCAAAAAGATTATGTCAAAAAAGCCTTTTTCAAAAATTACCGTGACCGAAATCATAAAGGACTGCGGTGTAAACAGAAAAACCTTTTACTACCACTTTGCTGACATTTACGCTTTGCTAAAGTGGATGTTTGAGGAGGAAGCCGTTGAGGTTGTCAAAAACTTTGATATTTATACGAATCCCGAGGAAGCGATAGAATTCGTTATTGATTATGTTCGGAAAAACGAGCATATAATAAGCTGCGCATACGATTCAATCGGCAGGGAAGAGATGAAAAACTTCTTCTCATCTGATTTCAGGGGCATTATATACGGGGTGATAACAAAGGCAGAAAAAAACTTTGAAGTAGAGCTTGATGCCGATTACAAAAAATTCCTCACTAACTTCTATACCGAAGCATTTTCGGGAATGTTAATTGATTGGGTAAAGGACAGGGAGGTTATGGACGAAAAGCTGACAGTAGAATATGTAACCAAAACGGTGAGAAGTACAATTGAGGGCGTTATGAGAAAGGAAAAGGAATGTCAGTCGGTTGCCGACGGCAAAACAAATTAACTATAATCTCATAAAATGTTATCTGATATTTTACAAAACAATGATTGAAATTACCTCCAGCATAATATATAATTAAATAAGTATAGGAAAACATAATAATTGGGACAAACTCCATACGAAGGGACGTAATTTCAATGAGAAAAACAAAAATTGTATGTACTATCGGACCTGCGTGCAACACAAAGGAAATGCTCCTTAAAATGATTGACGCAGGAATGAACGTTGCAAGAGTAAATATGTCGCACGGCACATATGACGAGCTTGAAAAGCTTTTTGCAACAATAAAGGAAGCAATCCGTGAAAGCGGAAAGAATGTTTCAATTCTTCTTGATACCAAAGGACCCGAGGTGAGAGTGGGTACCTTTAAAGACGGCGGAGCAAAGCTTGAAGAGGGCAAAACCTTTTCGCTGTTAAAGGAATGTGAACAGGGTGATGAAAACGGCGTAGCACTTTCATTCCCGAAGCTTGTTGACCTTTTCTACGCTGACGGTGAAAAGGCAGTAGGCAGAGAGCTTTTGCTTGATGACGGTATTATATCGCTTGTGGTAAAAGAGGTTAAAGAGGACAGAATAGTCTGCACAGTCAACAAGGGCGGCACTCTCAAAAACCGTAAGAGCATAAATATCCCCGGATATTACATCAATATGCCCTATGTTAGCGCACAGGACAGAAAGGATATTGAGTTCGGACTTACTCACGGCGCAAATGTTGTTGCGGCTTCGTTTGTCCGCACACACGAGGACATAAGGACCTTAAGAGATTTTATCGACAGCGTCGGATTTGAATACGTTGAAATCATCGCAAAGATTGAAAATCAGAGCGGTGTTGACGATATGGACGCAATTATGGATTACGCAGACGGAATTATGGTAGCCAGAGGCGATATGGGCGTTGAAATTCCGTTTATCAAGCTTCCCGAAATCCAGAAAACGCTTATCAGAAAATGCGTTGCAAGGGGTAAATATGTAATCACGGCAACTCAGATGCTTGAGAGTATGACAACATCACCACGTCCTACCCGTGCCGAAATCAGCGACGTTGCAAACGCAGTTTACGACGGCACCAGCGCAGTAATGCTTTCAGCCGAATCTGCGGCAGGAAAGTACCCTGTTGAAAGTGTAAAGGCGCTTGACGCAATCTGCACAGAGGCAGAGAGCAACGGCGAGTTTACCGCACTTCACGAATATATTGAAGCTCACTCTGTCAGGGATAAGAACGCAATCAGAGGAAGTATCTGTAAGGCGGCAAAGGAAATTGCGGCAGAGGTTGGCGCAAAAGCGATTATTGTTGAGAGCGCAACAGGCAGAGTTGCAAGGGCGATGGTACATTTCAGACCCGAAGTTCCCGTTATTGCCGTTGTTACCTCACAGCTTGTATGCAGAAAGCTCTGCCTGAACTGGGGCGTTACCGCCTTAATCGGCGAGGAAAAGCGCACTTCCGACGCAATAACAAAGCAGGCTATGGAAAAGGCACTCAGCACAGGACTTGTCCACAAGGGCGATACGGTTGTTGTGCTTTCGTCAAACAGAACCTGCCCGACATCAAGCACTGACTCGCTCAATATAAGGATACTTTGATATGGATAATATAGTTTTAATCGGAATGCCCGGCTCGGGAAAAAGTACGCTCGGCGTACTGCTTGCAAAGGCGCTGGGATATTCCTTCACAGATACGGATTTAATAATCAGCAGAATTGCAGGCAAGCCACTGCAAAAAATCCTCGACGAGGACGGACTTGACAGTTTTCTTGACATTGAAGAAAAGGTCGGAGCAGAGCTTGAATGTAACAGCACAGTCATTGCTACAGGCGGCTCAATGGTACTCTCCGAGGAAGCAATGAAAAATTTAAAAGCACAGGGAAATGTGCTTTACATAAACGTTCCGCTTGGCGAAATCAAGCGCAGAGTGACGAACATAAAGACAAGGGGAATAGCGTTTAAAAAGGGTGAAACCCTCGACGACGTCTATAAAGTCAGAGTTCCGCTCTACGAAAAGTACGCCGACATTACGGTTGATTTTGTAGACTGCACCAACGGCGGAATAGAGGACACCGTTAACCTTATGGTCGAGAAAATTAAGAATATTTAGCACGATAAAATCGGAATTAAAGGAGATATACTATGAGATTAGACGGAATTGGTTTATTTGTTGACGATATGGCAACAATGATTAGATTTTATCGTGATGTGCTTGGCTTTGAAATAAAGGAAGCAGAAGATGCCGTCAACGTTTATCTTATAAAAGACGGAACGCTTTTTATGCTGTACGAAAGAAAAAACTTTGAAAAGATGACGAGCAGAAAGTATGAATACCTTAAAGGCTTAAACGGACATTTTGAAATTGCGTTGTATGTAGATACTTTTGAAGAAGTGGATATTGAATTTGCCAAGGCAGTGTCAAAAGGCGCAACTCCGGTGTTAGAGCCTACAGATGAACCGTGGGGACAAAGAACCTGCTATATCGCAGACCCTGAGGGAAACTTAATTGAAATCGGATCATTCAACAAACCGTTTGAGAGATAAATCGGAATTTAATTGAAAATTAACAATTAAAAATTAACAATTGAGGGTCGCTACGCTCCAAATTTGTAATAGTGCGTGT
>JBJFHX010000100.1:0-13981 GCA_051893995.1 Ruminococcus sp. | reverse complement strand
ATTTAATTATTATATTATAACATAAAATTTAAAAATAATATATACTTATACGAAAAATAATGTCTAAACATAATACATAGCGTCAAGCACAATTGCGCCTGCGTCTATGTTTTTTGGGATTATTCCGTAAAGTGAGGTTGCTCTGTCCTTGAAGATATACATTTTCGGCGGGAACGGGGTAAGACTGAAATAAAATGCAACAAACAGCATTAACATAAAAAACGCAGGCAGAAAGAGGTTTTCAAGCTTGTGTTTTGAAAAAACAAGCCTGTATGACAAAAACAGCGAAGTGGTAATGCAGAATATTGCAGAGGTGAAATTGATAAGAAAATCGTTTTCAAAACCTAAAAGCGTAAAAATCAGGTTCAGCAGAATGTAGGAAATTCCGAGATAATAAAGGGAAATTACCTTTGCCGTTACAAATTTTCGAAACGGCGAACGTATACAGAGAAGCTCAATCATTCCCCAGATTGCAAAGGGAAGAAGAAGAGTTTTTGCCGTTTCCCAGATACTGTCGTTTACCGAGCCGAACAGTACGCCAATAAGCTCTCGGTTGCAAAGCGAATAGAGATTCTGCATAAATGCCGACAGAATGAGAATGAAAAATATTCCGCCTATTTCAAGCTTCATAAGTGTTTTTTGCATAATGCACCTCGATTTTAGTTTTTGATATACTGCACAATGTGTAAGCTGAGAGTTGAGTTATAAAATCGAAAAAAGAAATATACAAATGGTATATTTCTTTTCTTTCAACAAAAATGTTGAAAACTATGTTGAAAGTGTTAATAAGGCGTGGAAAGAGGATTGAAATTTACAAGAATTTTACAGACTTATTATAAAAATCTGTAAATCTGAGGTTTTCCACAACAAAAGGCTCGTTAAATTATTATCAAACTTTGTTTACGATTTGTATAAAAAGTGTGTCAATTGAAAATTTTTGCAAATTTCAAAAACTTATTTCAAATTTTTACTTTTTATGTTATTCCGAAGTAAAGCCTTACCGTGAGAACACTCATAACCGCCGCAGTTATGTCTGCGATTATTGCGGCAAACAGCGTGTGACGGATTTTTTTGACCTTGATACAGCCAAAGTACATTGCGATAGCGTAGAATGTTGTTTCGCTTGAGCCTGCAAGCACAGAGGCTACCCTGCCTGCAAAGCTGTCGGGACCGCACTGCTCGTAAAGTGAAGTCAACAGCGCTGTTGAACCGCTTCCCGAAACAGGTCGCAAAAGCACCATAGGCACAATTTCTTTCGGAAAGCCGAGAAAATCGGCCGCCGGCTCAATAAAATTGCATATTGCGTCAATTGCTCCGCTTGAACGCAGTAAATCCACAGCAAATACAAGTCCGATGATTGTGGGCGCAATGTTGTATAAAATCTGCATTCCTTCCTTTGCGCCTTTCAGAAAAATATCGAATACGGGAACTTTTTTTATCAGTCCGAAAACTACAATAATGCAGGCAAATGCAGGCATAACAAATTCCATTTGCTTATCTCTCTTTTCTTTTTACACAGTTGAGCGTACAGGCGCAAATCAAAGCGGCGGCGAGTGCGCAGGCTGAGGAAATCCATACGGGCACTATAATTTCAAACGGTGCACTGCTCCCGTAGGACTGGCGCAGAGATGCAAGCGTTGTGGGCAAAAGCTGCAGAGATGCAGTGTTCATAACAACAAAAATTATCATTTCGTTGCTTGCGGTATCACGTTTGTTGTTGAGCGTATGTAACTGCTCCATTGCTTTAAGTCCGAACGGAGTAGCGGCGTTGCCGAGTCCGAGCAGGTTTGCGCTTATGTTCATTGAAATGCTTTTAAAAGCGTCGCTGTCTTTGTCAAGATTGGGAAACAGAGGTCGCAACAGCGGTGAAAAGACTTTAGCAAAAACGGAGGTAAGACCGCTTTCGACGGCAATCTTCATAATTCCTGTCCAAAGACAGATTATGCCTGCCATTGTAATAATTAACTCAATTGACGAGGCTCCGCTGTCAACAAGCGCTTTCGACAAATCCTTCGTATTTCCGAGGAAAATTGAGCAGATAATACTTATTATTACAAGCCCGCTCCATACATAATTCAGCATAAAAACTCCTCTTTTGACAAGTTATTACCTTATATTTAAAAATTACAAAGTTTACAAAATTGTTTACAATAAAATCAACGGGATTTATTGACAAAATAGGTAATAAATGGTAAAATATATACAAATGTTAGTGAACAGGATGGGGTATATGATTTATACTAATTTCAGAGAAATTGACAAAGCTGGTCGAATCGTAATATCAAAGGATATAAGAAAGCACCTCAATATAAACGCAGGCGACATTCTTCATATTGAAGCCGACGATAACTGCATATTTATCAGAAAAGCAGAAAGCAAGTGCGTGTTCTGCAATTCCCTTGAAAACCTGAAAGAATTTCAGGGTAAGCATATTTGTTCATCCTGCCTTGAAAAGCTCAAGGACTGAATTGGCTATACTATATATAGTATAAAACGACCGCAAATATGAATAATTCATAGCATTGCGGCTTAAAACAGGGGTGACAATTCGGGTGAAGCTTTTTCTTGCAGATATTTCTGATATTGGCTTGGAGTATGCACAGCTCCTTGATGATGAGCGCAGAAAAAGAACAGAGCGATACAGGCTTGCTGACGATAAAAAGCGCTGTATTCTTGCAGGACTTATGACAAGGCACTTTCTCGGCAATTCTGAAATTCTCAAAAACGAGTACGGAAAACCGTTTTTGCCTGACGGACGTTTTTTTAACATTTCTCACAGCGGAAATTACGTGCTTTTTGCACTTTCTAACTGCGAAATCGGATGTGATATAGAACAGTTCCACTATGTAAACGTACTAAGAACGGGACGGACTGTATTTACCGACGGTGAGATGAATCTGCTTTTATCAGGTACCGACAGGCTCGGTGCATTTTTTAATTTGTGGACAAAAAAAGAAAGCCTGCTCAAATGTATGGGCGAGGGCTTTCACAGGAGTGCAAAGTCGGTTGACGTGCGCTCTGATATTTTTGAAGAAAAAGGCAAAAGCTACTTTATGAAAACGTGGAAATTTTCCGATTACACCGTTTCCGTTTGCTCTGAAAAAAATGATTTTCCGAGGTTTATTGAGTTTATCTCTACAGAGGAGCTTTTATGAAAAATCTTATAAGAATAATTGACGGCATAATTCTTTTATTTGCCGCCTGCAGTGTTATACTGACCTTATATGCAGGTAATATTTTTAAAGGGCAATTTCCGTATTTTCTGTTTTTCTTCATTGTGAATATAGCGGCAGTTATTGTAAATGTTATTCCTTCTCCGTTTAATTTTAAAATTAAGCCGACAAGACTGCGTATGCTTGCCGATGGCTCGGATTTGATTATTGCATTTCTTGTTTCGTCGGTAATCTCCATTGCTTTTCATATTTATCTGCCGTTTACGGGTATTTTATCTTCATGGCTTGGTATCGGCTTTTATATTGCAAGTGTTCTTAATATGCTGCTAATACTGTTTGTTACTTTCATTAATGCAGTCATCCGGGTTTGCATCGGTTCTTCTCAGATCGGTGTTGGAAGAAAGGTTGCAATTGTGCTTACAGGCGGAATACCCGTAGTCAATTTTTTTACACTGATTCCTGCGATTAAAAGGGCAAAGGCTGAGGTTAACTTTGAAAGTGAAAAGACAAGCCTTGATTTGAGCAGAGCAAAAGACGAGGTCTGCAAAACAAAATATCCTATTCTTCTTGTTCACGGTGTGTTTTTTCGTGACTTCAAATATTTTAATTACTGGGGAAGAATCACCGATGAGCTTCAGAAAAACGGCGCAAAGGTTTATTTCGGCAATCACCAGTCGGCTTTGTCTGTAATCGACAGCGCTAAGGAGTTAACGGCGAGAATAAAGCAGATTACAGCCGAAACAGGCTGTGAAAAGGTCAACATAATTGCCCATTCAAAGGGCGGTATTGACTGCCGCTGTGCAATCAGCAATTACGGAGCCGATAAATATGTTGCCTCGCTTACCACAATCAACACACCCCACCGAGGCTGTGAATTTGCAGATTATCTGCTCGGCGTTGTTCCGAAATCAATACAGGATAAAATTGCAAATACATACAACGCTACAATGAGAAAATTCGGTGACGAAAATCCCGATTTTCTTGCGGCTGTTGCCGATTTAACGCATAAAAACTGCGAAAAGCTTAATGAAACGACTCCCGACGTTGACGGAGTGTTTTATCAGAGCGTCGGCTCAAAGCTTAACAAAGCCTCAAACGGTCAGTTTCCGCTTAATTTTTCGTATCATCTTGTGAAATACTTTAACGGTGCAAACGACGGACTTGTGGCTGAAAGCTCCTTTAAATGGGGCAGTAAGTATACATTTGTCACCACAGAGGGCAAAAGAGGAATCTCTCACGGCGATATGATTGATTTAAATCGTGAAAATATTGACGGCTTTGACGTTCGTGAATTTTACGTTCAGCTTGTCGGCAATTTAAAATCAATGGGATTATAGCAAAAACAGAATACGGCTATCCCTTTCTGTTAGCTGAACCCAAATTTATTTAAATTCGGAATTCGGAATGCGTAATTCGGAATTGAGGTCGAGTGGATAGGTTGGAATAATTCAAAAGTATAGTGCCCGAATTTATTTATATGCGGCGTTGCCGCAGGTGTGGATTTTTGTATTTTTAACTAATGTAGGGAACGGTCTTGACCGTTCCGATTACCTATAGGTCAGCTGTAATTTTGTGGAACAGTCAAGACTGTTCCCTACACTTTATTACTAAACGTTACCGGTATATAAAAATCGGTTCAGCTAATAAACCTTTCCAAACAACACACACTATTACAAATTCGGAGCGTAGCGACCATTAATTACGCATTCCGAATTATGCATTCCGCATTAAATTATGGTTTAAATTACTGGTCGAACTTTTGATTCCGTCTTATTAAGTTATAGTAAGAGAAGAAAAAAGGTCGGGTGCTGTTTGCCACCCGACCTTAATTTGTGTTTTTCTAAAATTATGAGTTAGCTTCGATGTAAGAAACAAGAGCACCAACAGTCTTGATGTTTTCGATTTCATCATCGGGAACTTCAACATCAAACTCATCCTCAATTGACATAAGCAAATCTACAACGTCAAGTGAGTCAGCACCGAGGTCTTCCTGCAAATCTGTATCTGCAGTAATCTTATCCTCTTCAACGTCAAACTGCTCGGCAAGGATTGCCTTAACTTTCTCGAATACCATTAGTAATTCCTCCCATTAAAAATTATTACGTGCTTTTGTTTCTAATTATGGACAAAAGCACATATTTTATGCTACAATGGTGTGAAAGCAAATTTTGGTTTGCTCTACTTCAATAATATTATTGATAAATTACCGCTTTGTCAATATCTATTTTGAAATTTATAAAAAAATTCTTAAATTTGCATAAATAATTCTTATTGTTATGAAATTTGCATAGGTAAAAATATGAAATTCGGAGGAAAAAGTTATGAGTATTAAAAAATTTGCAGTAATCGGTCACCCTATCGGACATACAATGTCGCCGTTTATACATAACAGGCTTTTTGAGCTTTCGGGAATTGAGGCTGAGTATACAAAGCTTGATATTGCTCCCGAAAATCTTGCTGATGAGTATAATAAATTACTCTCAAAGCTTGACGGCTACAACATTACAATACCTCATAAACAAAATATTATTCCGCTTATTGATGAAATTGACGAAAAAGCGAAAATGTACGGCAGTGTAAATACCGTTGCAAATATTGACGGTGTTGCAAAGGGCTACACAACCGACCCGGACGGCTTTTTAAAGGCGCTCGATGCGGCAGGAATCACACTTGACGGACGTGTTGTAATTCTCGGTTGCGGCGGAGTTGCACGCACAATGGCTTACGAGGTTGTGCTTAAGGGACTTCCTCTGCTTTTTGCAGTGAGAAAAGAGGACGTGGAGATTGCAAAATCACTCTGCGCTGAAATTGAGAATACCGTCAAAGCTGCAAAGGTAAGCTTCTGCCTTATCGACGAGCTTTCGGGCGATATTGACGTTCTTGTAAATGCAACACCGCTCGGAATGTTTCCGAAAATTGACGTTCAGCCTGTCAGTGATTCAGTTATCAGCAGGTGCGCAAGTGTGTTTGACGCAGTCTACAATCCGCTTGAAACCGTGCTTATCAAAAAGGCACTTGCAAACGGAGCAAAGGCAGTAGGCGGAATGTCAATGCTTGTATGGCAGGCAGTAGTCGCTCACGAAAAATGGGACGGCTCGGTTTATGATAAGGACGATATTGCAAAGCTCTGCATTGATTCGGCAGAGGAGCTTAAAAACAGATAACAGAGGTAGAATATGGATAATATAGTACTGTGCGGATTTATGGGCTGCGGAAAGTCAACCGTCGGCAGAAATATCGCACGCAAAACAGGAAAAAAGTTTCTCGATATGGACTCGTACATTGAGAAAAAGGCAGGTATGACCGTTTCGGAAATTTTTGATAAATATGGCGAAAATACATTCCGTGATATGGAGCACGAGGCTTGTAAGGAGCTTTCCGAGATGCAGGACCTCATAATCGCCTCGGGCGGCGGAGCGTTTACGTTTGAGCGCAATGTCGAAGTATTTAAGGGAAAAGATACAATCGTACTTCTTGATGTGCCGCTTAATATTATAAAGTACAGACTTCGCAACGACAAAACACGACCTCTTTTGCAAAGGCCTGACAAGGACAAGGCAATGCAGGAACTTTATGACAAGCGGCTGCCGCTTTACAAAAGTGCGGCTGACATTATAGTTTCGGGCAGGAATACTCCGATAAAAACTGCATTTTCGGTAATTGATGTAGTTAATGATATGAAAAAATAAAATAACTATTGATTATAACGCTTTAAAGTGGTAAAATATACTATTATTAAAAGAATTAATCGGAAAGGATAGAATATATATGATTATAGTTTTAAAACCGTCAACATCTGACGAACAGCTTATGAAATTCACAAAAATGCTCAAGGACTCCTACGGTGTTAAGGTAAACAAATGGGATGGTGTTCAGTCAACCGTTCTCGGACTTATCGGCGACACCACAAAGGTTGACATTGAGTATATAGACGCACAGGACATTGTTGAAAGTGTAAAGCGTGTTCAGGAGCCGTACAAAAAGGCGAACAGAAAATTTCACCCCGACAATACGGTTATTAAAATAAACGATAACGTGACAATTGGAGACGGAAGCCTGCATATTATGGCAGGCCCCTGCTCGGTTGAGTGTGAAAAGCAGATTGTTCAGATTGCAAAGGACGTCAAAGCATCAGGCGCAACACTTCTCAGGGGCGGTGCATTCAAGCCCCGTACATCTCCCTATGCTTTTCAGGGCTTAAAGGCAGAGGGACTTGACTTGCTCAAAATCGCAAGAAAAGAAACAGGGCTTCCTATTGTCACAGAAATTATGCGTGCATCGCACATTGATATGTTTGAAAACGTCGACATTATTCAGGTCGGCGCAAGAAATATGCAGAATTTCGAGCTTTTAAAGGAGCTCGGCAAAATCGACAAGCCTATTCTTTTAAAGCGTGGTCTTTCGGCTACAATCGAAGAGTGGCTAATGAGCGCCGAGTATATTATGGCTGGCGGCAACGATAAGGTTATCCTCTGCGAAAGAGGTATCCGCACCTATGAAACATTTACAAGAAACACGCTTGATATTTCCGCAATTCCGATAATCAAGCGCCTTTCTCACCTGCCTGTTGTTGTTGACCCCAGTCACGCCGCAGGAAAATCGTGGCTTGTTGAGCCGCTTGCAATGGCAGCAGTAGCCGCAGGAGCAGACGGACTTATTATTGAGGTTCACAACGACCCGCCTCACGCTCTTTCCGACGGTGCGCAGTCGCTTACGCCCGAGCAGTTTGACGGAGTTGCCAAGAAGGTTTTTGCGCTTAAGAATGCGCTAAGTGAAGTATAATTTTCATTGGAGGAATCCCTGATGAATATAGCCGTAATCGGACTCGGAATAATCGGCGGAAGCTTTTGCAAGGCTATAAAAAAGTACACAGACCACTATGTAATCGGAATTAACCGCACACCCGAAACGGCGCAAAAGGCGCTTGAAGTCGGTGCGATTGACGAAGTGGGAACACAGGAAAGCCTTGGAAAAGCCGACCTTGTTATCCTTGCAATGTATCCGCAGGCTGATATTGAATATATTGAGAAAAACGGAAGCTACATCAAAAAGGGTGCAATTGTTACAGATGCGTCGGGCATAAAAAGTGCAATCTGCCCACAGCTTAAGGAACTTGCACAAAAATACGGATTTGTTTTTGTGGGAAGTCACCCTATGGCAGGCAAAGAAAAAAACGGCTTTGACGTTTCCGACTCCGAACTCTACAAAGGAGCAAGCTTTATCATAACTCCCTGCGGAGCCGAGCAGAAATATGTGGATTTGCTCGCTGATTTTGCTAAGTCAATCGGCTTCGGAATAATAAAAATCACAACTCCCGAAGAGCACGACCGTATGATAGCGTTCACCTCTCAGCTTCCGCATGTGCTTGCGTGTGCCTATGTGCTGAGTCCCTGCTGTCCGAATCACAAGGGATTTTCGGCAGGCAGTTACCGTGACGTGTCACGTGTTGCAAATATTAATTCAAAGCTCTGGAGCGAGCTTTTTCTTGAAAACAAGGAGCCGCTTGTAAAGGAGCTTGACATTCTTGTTGAGAATATTACAAAGATTTCCGATGCTATCAAGTCGGAAAATAAAGAAGAACTTACCGAGTTGCTCGAACAAGGGCACAAGGTAAAAGAATCGCTCGGCGAGTAAACGATGAATTAATGCGGAATGCGTAATTCGGAATGCGGAATTTCGGTCGGGTGGATAGGTTGAGATAAATCAAAAGTATAATGCCCGAATTTATTTATATGCGGCGTTGCCGCAGGTATGGATTTTTGTATTTTTTACTAATGTAGGGAACGGTCTTGACCGTTCCGATTACCCATAGGTTAGCTGTAAGCCCACGGAACAGTCAAGACTGTTCCCTACACTAAAAAACTAAACGTTACCAATATATCGACATAAATTCAGCAAACAAACTTATCCAAACAACACGCACTATTATAAATTCGGAGTGTAGCGACCATTAATTCCGAATTACGCATTCCGAATTCCGAATTAAATTATAGTTTAGCTTACAAAAGAGTTAATCATATAAGATAATATTTTTATCGGCATAACGTGCCGCAACAAAGGGGTAAAGGAGAAATTCGATGAGAACAGTTCACGTTGAAACAGGAAAACCCTATGATATTTTCATTGAAAGAGGAATAATTGATAAATGCGGTGAGTACATCGGCAAGCTTTCAAAAGCCGAAAAGGTTACTGTAATTACAGACTCAAACGTCGCTCCGCATTACCAGTGGAGAGTGTTAAATTCGCTTGAAAAATCTGGATTTGAGGTTAAAACCCATATTTTCAAGGCTGGCGAGGAGTCGAAAAATCTGAATACAATCGCAGAAATGTACAATACTCTTGCCACCTTCAGAATGACGAGAAAGGATATCATCCTTGCCCTCGGCGGCGGAGTTACAGGCGATATGGCAGGATTTGCGGCGGCTACATATTTAAGGGGAATTGACTTTATTCAGGTTCCAACCTCTCTGCTTGCACAGGTTGATTCGTCAGTCGGCGGAAAAACAGGCGTTGATTTGCCGCACGGTAAAAACCTTGTCGGTGCTTTTCATCAGCCCATAGCCGTTCTGATTGACCCCGACACACTCAATACCCTTCCCGACGCATACGTCTGCGACGGTATGGCTGAGGTCATCAAGTACGGCTGTATAAAAGACGCAGAGTTTTTTGAAAATCTTGCAACAGAAAATGCCCTCGACCATATTGAGGACGTAATTGAAACTTGCGTTTCAATCAAGCGTGACGTTGTAAGCCGTGACGAGCGTGAAGCAGGCGAGAGAATGCTGCTCAATTTCGGACACACTCTTGGTCACGCAATTGAAAAAATCTACGATTTCAAGGGCATTTCACACGGAATGGCTGTTGCAATCGGTATGGTGCTCATTTCAAAGGCAGGCGAAAAAGAGGGAATCACCGAGCAGGGAACGGCAGGTAAAATTGCCGACCTCTGCCTTAAATACGGCTTGCCCACTACCGACAGCGCAAGCTTTGAGGAAATGGCTCAGGCTGCCGCAGGTGACAAAAAAACCTCGGGCAGCTCAATAAACCTTGTTCTGCTCAGAAAAATCGGCGAAAGCTATACAAAGAAAATCAAGCTCGACGAGCTTTTGGACTTTATTAAAGCATAAAATATTTTCAGCAGTGACACGTACTTTGTGTCCTGAAACCACTTTTGAGGAAAACTATGTCAATTGTAAAATATCTGCCTTTCATACCAAGCGGCTCAGTTACCGCTCCGCCGTCAAAAAGCGACGTTCACCGTGCGATTATCTGTGCGGCTCTTTCAAAGGGAGTCAGCACAATTTCGCCTGTTGCACTGTCAAATGACATCAAGGCGACAATCGGCTGTATTGAAGCACTCGGTGCGAAAACTCATATAGAAAACAACGTTCTGACCGTTGACGGAACACAGCTTTTTTCAAACAAAACCGCAACTCTCGACTGCGGAGAAAGCGGCAGTACTCTGCGGTTTTTCATACCCGTTGCGGCTGTCGGAGCAGTAAATGCAGAATTTATCGGCAGCGGCAGACTTCCGCAGCGCCCTATAGGAATTTTTACGGATTTACTGCCGAATTTCGGTGTGAATTGTGAAACAGAGGGCGGACTTCCGCTTAAAATCGGCGGCAAGCTCCAAAGCGGAACTTTTAAAATTCCGGGAAACGTAAGCTCACAGTTCATAACGGGCTTGCTTTTTGCACTCCCTCTGCTTGAAAATGACAGCGATATTGTGCTGACCTCTCCGATTGAGAGCGTCGGCTACATTAATATGACAATCTACACTATGTCAAAATTCGGCGTCGAAATCGAAACAACCGACTTTGGCTGGCATATAAAAGGAAACCAGAGTTACAAGCCGTGCAGCTATACAACGGACGGCGACTGGTCACAGGCGGCTTTCTTTATGGTAAGCGGAGCAATAAACGGCAGCATTACGGTAAACGGCGTGAATCGTGATTCGGCGCAGGGTGACAGGAAAATAGCCGAGCTTATCTCGCAGTTCGGTGCAGAGGTTGAGCAGACCGACACAAGCGTTACCGTAAAAAGCGGCAAAATGCATGCAATTACAATAGATGCTTCGCAGATTCCCGACCTTGTTCCCGTTCTTGCAGTCTGCGCTGGCTTTGCCGAGGGTACGACAAGAATTATCAATGCACAGCGGCTTAGGATAAAGGAAAGCGACAGGCTCAAGTCAACGGCGAATCTTATAAATAATCTCGGCGGAAAAGTCAAGGAGTTTTCCGACGGACTTGAAATAACAGGAGTAAAAAAGCTTTCGGGCGGCAGTGCAGACGGATGTAACGACCACAGAATCGTAATGTCAGCCGCAGTATGCGCTGCAGGACTTGACGGAGAAATTGAATGCAGTGACGCTTTGAGCATAAACAAAAGCTACCCTGAATTTTTCAACGACTATAACAGCATAGGAGGAAGGGCAAATGTCCTCGACATACGGTGATAAAATTAAAATATCGGTATTCGGCGAAAGTCACGGCAACGGAATCGGCGTTGTAATTGACGGACTCCCCGCAGGCGTAAAAATAGATATGGACAGCGTGCTTGTTCAGATGTCGCGCCGTGCACCGGGCAAGGACAAAACGGCTACTCCTCGAAAAGAGAGCGATTTGCCAAAGGTGCTTTCGGGTATGCTCGGCGACACTCTGACAGGCGCACCTCTTTGCGCCGTTATTGAAAATACAAACACACGAAGCGGTGATTACGGCAATCTGCTTTCCTGCCCTCGTCCCGGTCACAGCGACTATACGGCTTTTATAAAATACAACGGCGCTAACGATATCCGTGGGGGCGGTCATTTTTCGGGCAGACTTACTGCTCCGATAGTATTTGCAGGCTCAATCTGCCGACAACTTCTTGCACAAAAAGGCATAAAAATTGCGGCGCATATATATAGTATAGGAAATGTGTCCGATAAGCCGTTCAATCCTGTCAGTATTGAAGATGCTCTGATTGACAGACTTAATGTTTCATCTTTTGCACTTGTTGATAATTCTGTAGAAGAAATAATGCGTAGTGAAGTTGAAAACGCAAGAATGAGCCTTGACAGCATAGGCGGTACAATTGAGTGTGCCGTAACAGGCATTGAAGCAGGAATCGGCGAGCCTATGTTTGACGGAGTTGAGGGCGTAATTGCAAAGGCTGTTTTCGGAGTTCCTGCAATTAAAGGTATCGAGTTCGGCAAGGGCTTTGAGCTTTCCAAAATGAGAGGTTCTCAGTCCAACGATTCGTTCAGATATGAAAACGGAAAAGTCGTTACCGAAACAAATAACTGCGGCGGAATCCTCGGCGGAATCACAAACGGTATGCCGATAATTTTCAGAGCCGCAGTAAAGCCGACTCCATCAATCTCTCAGAAGCAGAAAACGGTTGACTTACAGAAAAAGGAAAACGCTGACCTTGAGGTTCACGGCAGACACGACCCCTGCATAGTGCCTCGTGCCGTTCCCGTAATTGAAGCAGTAACGGCAATTGCAATTGCTAATTTAATGTAAAGGAAAATTCAGATGAAGGATTTAGGCGAAATCAGAATCGAAATTGATAAAATCGACAAAGAGCTTATTGAACTTTTCAAAAAAAGAATGGACTGCGCAAAGGCAGTCGGTCTGTATAAAAAGGAAAACAACATTCCCGTCCTCAATCAGAACAGGGAAAACGAAATCCTTGATAGTGTAGAGGAAAAAGGCGGAGAGTACGGCTCGCACGCAAGACTTTTGTTTTCTAATATAATGGAGCTTTCCAGAGCGCTCCAGCACAACATAGTCGGAAGCGGCAAAAAACTTCGTGCCGATATTTTGAATGCATCCTCAAAGATGAAGACCGAGAATGTAAAGGTCGGCTATCAGGGAATAAAAGGTGCAAACGGACACGAAGCAACACTCAAGCTGTTCCCGAACGGAGAAGCCGTTAACTATAAAACGTTTGCCGACGTTTTCGATGCAGTAGACAGAGAAGAAGTAACCTACGGCGTCCTGCCCGTTGAGAATTCAACAGCAGGCTCGGTTTCGGCAGTTTATGATTTGATATTAAAGCACCGTTTCTATATAGTAAAAGCACTCGACTTGCCGATTGATTATTGCCTTGCAGGTCTTAAGCAGTCAGAGTTTTCTGATATAGAAAAGGTCTGGTCACATCCGCAGTCGCTTTCACAGTGTGCAAACTATATTGCAAAGCATAATTTCGATTCAACACCATTTGAAAATACTGCCGTTGCCGCCAGAGAAGCTGCGAACGAAAAAAGACTCAACGTTGCGGCAATCTGTTCCTACAAAGCGGCAGAGGAATACGGCTTGAAAATCCTCGACAATCATTTGCAGGACGATAAAGGCAACACAACACGCTTTATCGTCATTTCAAAGACGCTTTGCATTCCCGAAAATGCAAATAAAATCAGCCTTTGCTTTTCGCTTCCGCACGTTACGGGTTCGCTCTACGGGCTTTTGTGCAGATTCAATTCGCTCGGACTTAACCTCACGAAGATTGAATCACGCCCAAGAAAAGGCAAAGACTTTGAGTATCTGTTCTATCTTGATTTTTCGGGCAGTGTACACAGCGACAACGTAATCGACCTGATAAGCCAGTTGAGCGAAGAAATGCCCGAATTCAGCTTCCTCGGCAACTATTGCGAGCTGTAATTGAATATTACTTTATAGAGGACACGCATTGACGTGTCCTTATGTTTATAAAAATAACTCTATATAGCGTATAGAATATGTATCATAAGTAAAATAAGCGGAAAATATAAGAAAATTGCAAAAAGGGGTTGCAAAAGGGAGAGAAATTTGATATAATAACGT
>JBJFHX010000099.1:0-3387 GCA_051893995.1 Ruminococcus sp. | reverse complement strand
AAATCAGATGATTATGTGCTGATGCTTAGCAGAGGAAAGCCAGTTGAGCCTAAAACGATGCAAGATGTTTGGCACAGAATTGAACATTCAGCAGGAATTCAGAACCAGGTTACTTTTCACGGTTTACGGCATACTTTTGCCACCAGAGCTATTGAAATCGGGGTTGATGTAAAGACATTAAGTGTGCTGCTTGGACACTCGGACGTTGCTGTTACTTTGAGTCGATACACGCATATATCGGAGCAGCAGAAAAGAAATGCAATGGATATAATTTTGGGTAAAGCTTGATTTACCGTAATAAACAATAAATAACGCAAAAATACTTTGTGCAGATTAAACAAATATTGTGAAAAAGAAATACGCTTTGTCGATTTTTGTTGACAAAGCGTATTATTTGTGTTAAAATTAGCAATTAGATAAAGCACCCACGGCTACATTGAGAATTGGAGTTCTTAACGTAGCCATCATCAAACAGATATAACCGGTATCTGAATGACTTAGTGAATGCGGCATTATCTGTATTTTATTATACAGTATAACATAACATTTGTCAAGAGTTCATACTGAAATTATCTGTTTTTTAGGGTTTTGCTTGCTAAAAAACGATGCTTGGTATGAACTCTTTGACGTTAATTTGGTTGCGGAGGCTGGATTTGAACCAACGACCTTCGGGTTATGAGCCCGACGAGCTACCGAGCTGCTCCACTCCGCGATATTTAATTTTGCTTTCTCTCAAGAGTGCTTTATTATTATATCACTAATCATCACCTTTGTCAATACCTTTTTTCAAAAAAATATAGATTTTTGAAAAAATATTTATATCAAGAATTACCTCATTGTTTAAATATGTTTTCTTTCATTTTGTGAAAAAATACAGCCGCAGTAATTTTGACGGTAAAGTCCGTATTCTGCCGAAAGCTCTATACTGCGCTTATAACCGTTTTTCTTTTTGAAATCTGACGGCAAATGCTTAACACAGTATTTTTCGGCAAGTTCATCACCTATTTCATTAAGCTTCTGAGCATTTTTATACGGACTTACCGACAATGTTGTGGTAAAATAATCATATCCAAGCTCAGCTGCAAGCTTTGCAGTTTCTTCAAGACGAAGACGATAGCAGGCGAAGCATCGTTCTCCGCCCTCGCAGATGTTCTCCATTCCCTTAACTGCGTCATAAAAGCGCTCTGACTGCCAACCGTGTTCTATGAAATCTACTTTATTTTTAAATGGCATTTCCGCAATAAGACGCTTTTGCTCAACAATACGATGAATAAATTCTTCCTCAGGAAAAATATTCGGGTTAAAATAAAATATCGTTACGGAAAGATACTGCGTAAGATACTCCAGCACAGAACTTGAACAGGGAGCACAGCAGCTGTGCAGAAGCAGTCGAGGAGGATTTTCGCTGTCTGTCATTTGCAAAATTTTTTCTTGTTCAATACGGTAGTTGCGTTTATTTTCCATTACATTTTATCCTTTTTATCGTTATATTTACATGAGTACGGGCAATCACCGCAGCTGCCCGAGCAACCGTTTTTTTTGCGTTTTTTCATATAGTATACTGCAGCAATTACTGCAATAAGAATTACTCCAAGTGCAATGAAATCCTGTATCCCTAACGAGGAAATCAAACTTCTCATTCAATCAATCCTTTGGAAAATTATTATATGTAAAAGGCTTATTTTTTTCAGTAAATGGTTTATTTAGAATACTGTTCACATCAACAAAATATTTACTGTAATTGTCAGGGTCAACATAAACTTTAATTGTTCTTCCGACATACGGTTCGACAAATTCTTTTATTTGAATTGATTTGAATTCATACTTCTGACCGGTAACAGGATTTTCCCACTCACAGACTATTACAAAAATAGGGTCAGGTTCATCATCAAATCTTCTTGTCCCTGAAAATCCTTGAATTCCCAATTCATACTCATTGACAGTTTCTATTTTAGTAATTATCGCATCGAGAGTTATGCCGTTTTGTATTATGCGGTCAAAGTATTTGTTTTTTCTGTACAAAACATAGCACAGCACTGCAGCGGCAATTCCTGCTAAAAGCATATATATACTTTTAGCATACGGAGCTTCTGCAAGTCGTGCCTTGGCGGGATTTTTACTGCTGTATAACAGTTCCACCCTGTTTCCGATGTAGTCGTTTTTGTGAAGCAGGTATCCTCTGTCGTAACGGTTTATATAGTATTCATACGAAACACCGTCCACAGCATATTTTACAGTAACATTGCAGACATCCTTGTCGTCAGATGTAGAAATATACACATCTGTAATCACTCCAACGGCATTTACGGCATCCTTCATAAAAATATTATAATCCACAGAAAGAAAAATTGCCCAAAAAATCAGTACCATACTGACAGGAACAAGCGCAAGTATAAAATACTTACTTGTATGAGGCAAATACTTTTTTGAACTCATAATAATATTTCCTTTTTATCTGTAATCATGAATCTTTTCTTCATAAGAAATATTTTCTGCCAGCGAAAGAATATCCACATAATATTTGCTTCTGTCGTTCGGGTCAACATATACATCAATACTTGAACCTATAAGATGGCTCATGTCATTCATTATGCTTTCTGAGCTGTAAAGATATTTTTCACCGGTCATATTGTCTATGACCTCACATTCAACTTTATAAGGATGTCTGCCGTTTATCCTTACATTTGTAACAGTAACTACTCCTGTTATAGTTCCTGTCAATACTTCACCTGTTTTAATAAGATTTTTACGCTTTAAGCTTTTATTTACGCCGCTGAAGAAAAGTCCTCCGCCTATCGCACCGAAAACAACACCCATTATACCGAGTATCAGATACGGAAAAATTGTAGGGAAATGTATATTTCCGGGATCTCCGGGAGCATACATGATTTCTATTTCCTTGCCTTCGTACATATTTGAGCTGTAATATCCAAGTTCTCTGTCATAGGTCTTGCCATCAACCTCATAAGTAACAAAAACATTATGCTCTGTGCGGCTTTCTCCGTTACTTCTGGTCCTATATGTTTCAATATCGGTTATGACAGCAGTTGTTGTTTCTGCAGTTGCTTCAAACTTCTTATCGGAAACAAACATAACTACTCCGACAGTAAGCATTATAAGTCCTGCTAAAAAGAAAATAAATCCAATTATATTTGTTATACCCGATGCCTTAGTGATTTTCATAATCTTCCCCCTATAAAAATGTCCGCTGTGATATGTTTATTTTATCACAGCGGTATATTTTTTTCAAGCTTTTTTACGTTAAATCTTTCTTTGGAAACGTCAGAGCCATAAGCTTTTTGTCAAAGACATATCCGCACACCAGCAGGATCGTCATAAGTATCCACACGGCAGGCTCTGATATCATTACTCCGAAATATCCCATAA
>JBJFHX010000098.1:0-14253 GCA_051893995.1 Ruminococcus sp. | reverse complement strand
ACATAGCTTGTCTGGTCAAAGTTTACTGTTACTTTGCCGTCAACGAATTTGTAATCGCCGAGGTTTTCGTAATCCTCTTCACATCCGTAGTTTGCACCGTTGATGTAACCGAAGAGGTAATAATCCTTTGTAGGTACAGGAGTTGTTGTTTCTTCAGTTACTTCTGTAGCCTCAGTTGCCTCAGTAGCTTCAGTTGCAGTTGTTTCCTCTGTAGCTTCAGTTGCTTCTGTAGGTGTTGTTACAGGCTCGGAAATAAGCTCGTATGAAAGTGTGAGTGTTCCGTCTGCATTTTCGACGAGTGTAAGAACTGACTCACCTGCAGGAACCATAAGCTTGTTAGCTGTTTCGCCAAGGCTTGCTGTGTTGTAGAGAGTAACCTCTGTAACTGCGCCCTGCCAGTCGTCTGTCATAAACCAATCACCGTCAGCAGTCTTAACTGCTACATAGCTTGTCTGGTCAAAGTTTACTGTTACTTTGCCGTCAACGAATTTGTAATCGCCGAGGTTTTCGTAATCCTCTTCACATCCGTAGTTTGCACCGTTGATGTAACCGAAGAGGTAATAATCCTTTGAAAGAGGAGGAGTTGTTGTTTCAGGCTCTGTTACAACTGTTTCCTCAGTGGCTTCAGTTGCTTCTGTAGGAGTTGTTACGGGTTCTGAAATAAGCTCATAAGAAAGTGTGAGTGTTCCGTCTGCATTTTCAACAAGTGTGAGAATTGACTCGCCTGCAGGAACCATAAGCTTGTTAGCTGTTACACCGAGATCATTTGTGTTATAGAGAGTAACCTCTGTAACTGCACCCTGCCAGTCGTCTGTCATAAACCAGTCGCCATCAGCTGTCTTAACTGCAACATAGCTTGTCTGGTCAAAGTTTACTGTTACTTTACCGTCAACGAACTTGTAATCGCCGAGGTTTTCGTAATCCTCTTCACATCCGTAGTTTGCACCGTTGATGTAACCGAAGAGGTAATAATCCTTTGAAAGAGGAGGAGTTGTTGTTTCAGGCTCTGTTACAACTGTTTCCTCAGTAGCTTCTGTAGGTGTTGTTACAGGCTCTGAAACGAGTTCATAAGAAAGTGTGAGTGTTCCGTCTGCGTTTTCAACGAGTGTGAGAACTGACTCACCAGCAGGAACCATAAGCTTGTTTGCTGTTGTACCGAGATCCTTTGTGTTGTAGAGAGTAACCTCTGTAACTGCACCCTGCCAGTCGTCTGTCATAAACCATTCGCCGTCAGCTGTTTTTACGCCTACATAGCTTGTCTGGTCAAAGTTTACTGTTACTTTGCCGTCAACGAATTTGTAATCGCCGAGGTTTTCGTAGTCTTCTTCACATCCGTAGTTTGCACCATTGATGTAACCGAAGAGGTAATAATCCTTTGAAAGCGGAGGATTTGTTGGTTCGGGCTCTGTTGCAACTGTTGCCTCTGTAGGAGTTGTTACAGGCTCTGAAATAAGCTCGTATGAAAGTGTGAGTGTGCCGTCTGCGTTTTCAACGAGTGTGAGAACTGACTCACCTGCAGGAACCATAAGCTTGTTAGCTGTTTCACCGAGATCCTTTGTGTTATAGAGAGTAACCTCTGTAACTGCGCCCTGCCAGTCGTCTGTCATAAACCAATTGCCGTCAGCAGTCTTAACTGCAACATAGCTTGTCTGGTCAAAGTTTACTGTTACTTTACCGTCAACGAATTTGTAATCGCCGAGGTTTTCGTAGTCTTCTTCACATCCGTAGTTTGCACCGTTGATGTAGCCGAAGAGATAGTAATCCTTTGAAAGAGGAGGATTTGTAGGTTCGGGCTCTGTTGCAGTTGTTGTTTCAGTAGCCTCTGTTGGAGCAACTGTTTCAGTCGGTTCGGGCTCTGTGGGAGCGGGAGCTGTTGTAACAGGCTCTGTTTCGGGAGCATAAGGCTGACCTGTAAGACCCCAATTAAGATCACCAACAATGTACTTCTGAATCATTGTTGCGTCTAAAACATTGATAACACCGTCAGCGTTAACATCTCCAAGTACAAGATATTGATCAGCAATAGAAGTTAAACCTACGCTGTGTTTCTGAATTAATGTAGCGTCAGCAACAGTTACATATCCGTCACCGTTTACATCACCGTAAATCATAGTGCCTGCGGGAGGTGCTGTTGTTGTAGGAACGGGAGCTGCTGTTGTAGGAACGGGTGCCGTTGTTGTAGGAACAGGAGCTGTTGTTGTGGGAACAGGAGCTGTTGTTGTGGGAACTGTAGCAACTGTGCCCTTTGTAACATCTGTAGCCTCAACGGGTGTGCCTGCAGAAGGAACAAGATCAGTTGAAGCCCAGCCTGATGTTGCTGTTGCTGTAAGAATCTTTGAAGATCCGCCGAGACTGCGCTTTGTTCTTGCACCGTCAGAAGGATGCTGATTGCCGTTAGAATCACTGATAATTACGTATGTATTGCTTGAATGAGCAAGGTCATAATTTGATTCTGATCCTTCTTTTGTTGTTTTATCCTCTGCTATGCATGAGTTAGAGGAAACCTCAACATAATAGTAACCTGTAGCCGGATCTAACTGCATAGTCTGTCCGGGCCATGAAGCGTTTTTATAAGTAGTTGTTGAGGAGGTATCTTCATCATAGATATAAATGTTGAAGGGAGCCTTCCATGAAGTGAACTTTGTGGTGTCAAAGAAGATGTAAACACCTGAAGAAGCAGCCTCCTGCTTTGTATACTTATATGTTGTTGTTGTAGTCTTTGCACCGTCTGTAGCGGTAAGTGTGAGGTTGATTGTTTCGCCGTACTTATAGTCAGAACCTATGCGGATTGTTGTTTTTCCTGTATAAGAAACGGGAGTTGAATCGTCAAGGCAGTATGTACCCGAAGTTGCGTTTTCAAGACCGAGTTCTACAGTCATTGTTTCGCCCTTGAATGTGCTGCTTTCAACAGAGCAGGTGTTCTTCGGAGTTGTTGTGCCGTTGTAAACAACTGCAACGCCTGTGTCACCGATTGAGCCAGTTAAAACACCGCCTGAAACTGTGAACTTGTTGCCTGTGATTGTATCAACATATGTGCCGTCTGCAATACCTGTTCCTGAAATACTTACGCTCTTTGTTGTGCCTGTGCAGTTAGCAAGAACAATACCGCTTGTGCCTCTTGCTACGTATGCAACGCCGTCAGAAGAACCGAGCTTTTCGCTCTGACCTACAAAGAGGTTGTGGAACTTGTTTACTTCGGAAACAGCAGTGCTCTTGTAAGCAGTGTCTGTAGCAGCTTCGCCCATAAGAGCAGCGCCGGGACGTGCAAAGTAAAGAGCTGTTGAATCTTTTCTTGAAGCAACTATTGCCCAAGCCTTGATTACGTCTTCATCGGAAATGCCTGATGTGTTAGCAATTCCTGCCGAGCCTGACTCGCCCTCGAATGTATCATGGGATTCAGCCCAGAGAACGATATTTGAAGCGCTTGCGCCTGACTGATAGATTGAGCGTGAAGCATTTGTAGCGTTGCCCTTTGAAACAGCAGCAAGAACAGCGTCGCCTGTTTTGTTGTCTGTTACATTGATATACTTAGTGTAAGAGCTGTAGCTTCTGCCGCTGCCGCATGTGTTAAGAATTTCACCGTAGATGTAAAGGTTGCCGCCTGTCTTTTCCTTGTAATAGCTTTCAGCGGCTGAAGTGATGTTCGGCCAGTAATTTGAAGCATATGAGCCGTCATCGGGAGTTTCAATATGCTTTGCTGCGTCAAAACGGAAACCGTCAACACCGCAGTCGATGCACTCCTTAAGGAGCGAAATTACAGCATTCTGAACATTTGTGTTGCCTGTGTTAAGGTCGGGACAAGCCGAAACATGGCCCTGAACTACAGACTGAATTGAGCCGTCACTTGCACTTCCTGTGTAGGAATGGAAGTAAGAGCTCTTGTTTGTGTAAAAATCGGGCTGGTAGGTTTTAACCTGCTCGCTCAATGAGTTGGGGTCGGTTTCAACCTCGTTGCCCATATGGTTTGATACGATATCGCAGATGATTTTGATACCGTATTTGTCAGCCTCTGCGCAGAGTGACTTGAGGTCTTCCTTTGTGCCGAGCCATGACTTCTGTGCAATAGCCATGCTTACGGGCTGGTAGAGCTTCCACCACTGGCCAGCAACGTCATTGGAAGTACCGTAGTCCTTTGCCTGCTGAACAGGAGAGGTCTGAACGGTTGTGTAGCCTGCCGCTGCAATAGCAGGGAGGTTTTCTTTGATTGAGTTATAAGACCAGTTGAATGCGTGAAGTATTACGCCGTCCTTGACTTCACTCTGTATTGCCGAATCGGAGGAAACGGCAGATGCAGACGCCTCGGTTGTTTCAGCAGCGCTGACCGAAGCCGTGAAAGCAAAAGAAGAAGTAATCATTGCAACCGCAATAAAAAGGCTTACAACTTTTCTGAGAGCTTTCATTGAAAACATCCTTTCATAATTATTCAGTGTTATTATAGCAAATTTAGTAAAAAAAGTATATATTTTATCTTACAAATTACCAATGTAATTTTTGTGCAACTTTCACCTTAATTTGCTGTGAAACAAAATATTTTTGCTCTGTTTTTGCAATAATATATAAAATTTTTGTCAATAAAATTTTTTTACATATTATTAATTGACTTTTTACTTATATTAGAATATAATTTTTAATGGTCTTTTTACGGAAAATCCAAAAGCATAGGATTCTCCTCAGATCATAGTTATGTCTTTACAAAGAAGTAATTTGTAGGGGCGGACTGTGTTCGCCTGCAAACAATCTGTACTTGCAGACGCAGCGCATCCGCCCCCTTTCTGATTTTTATTATTTTTCGGAACAGGGGTGCATAAATGGAGCAGACAGCAAAAAACACAATCGTTTCATTAAAAGATATTTTTGTAAGGTTTGACGGCGAGGTTATTCTCAACCATATTAACCTTGATATTCACGAAAAAGAATTCGTAACTATTTTAGGTCCCAGCGGCTGCGGAAAAACTACTACTCTGCGTATTATCGGAGGTTTTGTTGAGCCAGAAAGCGGCGATGTCATCTTTGACGGAAAGCGCATAAACGGCACTCCTCCGAACAAAAGAAACGTCAATACCGTTTTTCAGAAATATTCTCTGTTTCCGCATCTTAACGTCTTTGACAACGTGGCTTTCGGCTTAAAGCTTAAGAAAATGCCAAAAGACGAAATAAAGAAAAAGGTTACAAAAATGCTCGCTACTGTTGACCTTAAGGGTTACGAAAAGCGCAGTATTTCAAAGCTTTCAGGCGGACAGCAACAGCGTGTTGCGATTGCAAGAGCACTTGTCTGCGACCCCGATATAATTCTGCTTGACGAACCTTTGGGCGCACTTGACCTGAAGCTGAGAAAATGTATGCAGCTTGAGCTTAAGGAAATTCAGCAGAAAACCGAAAAAACCTTTATATATGTAACACACGACCAGGAAGAGGCTCTTACAATGAGCGACAGGGTTGTCGTTATGAATAACGGCGTGATTGAGCAAATCGGTACTCCCGAGGATATTTACAATGAGCCTGTTAACGCATTTGTTGCCGACTTTATCGGTGAAGCAAACATTTTAAACGGCACTATGATTGACGACTGCCGTATTAAAATTCTCGGCAGAGAGCTTGAATGTGTTGACAAAGGATTCGGCAAAAACACTCCTGTTGACGTTGTTATCCGCCCCGAGGATATTGAAATTACCGCTCCCGAAAACGGTCAGCTTGTCGGCACTGTTGAAAAGCTGACATTCAAGGGTGTTCACTACGAGATAAGCGTAAGGTGCGGAAAGTGCGAAATACTCATTCACTCCACCAAATCTGCTGAAATCGGCAGTGAAATCGGAATGAGAGTAATTCCGTTCAACATTCAGATTATGAACAAGCTCCTTCCGTTCTATGACAATATAATAGAAACCGAGGTTACATATTCAAGTGAGGACGAAAATTACTTTGAGTTTGAGCTTGAAGGTGAAACCGTCAAGGTTGAAAACAATTATTTTCCGGAGGGTACAAGCGTTAAAATCACGCTTCCTCCCGAGGCTCTTTCACTTGCAGGCGACGGAATCGGTCACCTAAAGGACGTTTACATTGAATCGGTTGTCTACAAGGGCGAGCACAATGAAATCATCCTTGAATCTGACGAGAGAAAGTGGCTTATGCTCAGCGATACCGACGAGCAGGTTGCAACGTATGTTCCGCTTGCGTTTGACTTTTCAAAGGCTCAGTTTGAAGTTATTGACAAGGTTGAGGAGGGCTGATTATGAAATCAAGAAAGCCCTCTATCCCCTACATCATCTGGATGGTAATATTCACGATGATTCCGATTATTATGATTGGATACACCGCTTTTACCGACAAGAACGGCAACTTCTCGCTTGAACCGTTTACAAAGGCGTTTTTCTATTCGGGCGTATTTATGAAGTCCCTGTGGATTGCGCTTATTTCAACCGCTATTTGCCTTGTGCTTGCTTATCCGCTTGCGTATATCATAACAAAGATGAGACATTCAACGCAGAACACCGTAATTATGCTTATGATGATTCCGATGTGGATGAATTTTCTTCTGAGAATTTACGCCTGGGTTACGCTTTTGCAGGATAACGGACCGATTGATATGCTGCTTTCGATGCTCGGTATACACGCAACGTATATCGGCAACACTGGTGCGGTTGTGCTGGGTATGGTTTACGAATACCTGCCGTTTATGGTGCTTCCGATTTACACCGTTATGAGCAAGATTGACGGAGGTCTTATTGAAGCGGCTCAGGATTTAGGCTCAAACAGCTTTGCCGTATTCAGAAAGGTAATTTTCCCTCTGAGTATTCCCGGAGTTATTTCGGGCATCACAATGGTGTTTGTGCCGAGTGCCAGCACCTTCCTTGTTTCGCAGTATTTAGGCGGAACCGACGACATTATGATAGGCGATATTATCGACAAAATCTTCTGGACTGACCAGAACACAGGTTCGGCTATTTCGCTTATACTTATGGTGTTTATCTTCGTGTTTCTCATTATTATGAATTTATTTGGTGATGAGGAGGCGATTGCGTGAAAAAAGCAAATAAAAAAGGCGGTATACTTTCAAAAATCTATATCGCTCTGATTATGATTTTTCTTTATGCGCCTATCGCCGTACTGATTTTCTACTCCTTCAACAAGGGTAAATCTACCGTATGGCAGGGTTTTTCGCTTAAATGGTATCAAGAGCTTTTTAAAGACGATAATATTATGAACGCTCTCGGCAATACGATAATAATTGCCGTACTCGCTTCGTTTTTTGCAACAATTCTCGGTACTGCCGCCGCAATCGGAATCAACAACTTCAAGGGCAAAAAGCGTGTGCTGATTCAGAATGCGTCAAACATTCCGATTATCAGCCCCGACATTGTAATGGGTGTTTCGCTTATGCTGTTGTTTACGTTCCTCGGCGTTATGTTCAACTTTGAAATGGGCTTTGTAACGGTGCTGATTTCGCATATCTGCTTCTGCGTACCGTTTGTTGTGCTCAATGTTATGCCGAGAATAAGGAGAATGGACAGCAGTATTTACGACGCCGCTCTCGACCTCGGATGCAATCAGTGGCAGGCGTTCTACAAGGTTGTAATTCACGAGCTTATGCCCGGTATTTTCTCGGGACTGCTTATGAGCTTTACCTATTCGCTTGACGACTTTATCATCACCTACTTTACGAGGGGTGCAAAGTTCCAGAACCTGTCGATTGAGATTTACTCAATGACGCACAGGAGAATTTCACCGAAAATCAACGCTCTTTCGGCTTTGCTGTTTCTTGCGGTGCTAATCATTATGATTATTATTAATCTGCGTGAAAGGCACGAGGAAAAGGTAAAAGCACAAAAGACGTGATAAAAATATATTTTAAGGGAGATTGAGAAATGAAAAGAACAATCAGTATTATCCTTGCTGTTCTGATGACAGCATCGTTTGCAGCCTGTTTTTCGGGCTGCAGCAACAGCAGTAGCGCAGGTGAAGTAAACGTCTACAACTGGGGCGAGTATATCTCGAACGGTGAGGACGACCTTATGGACGTTATCGACGAATTTGAAAACGAAACGGGAATCAAGGTAAACTACACCACCTATGAAACGAACGAGGAGCTTTACAATATGCTGAAAAACAGCAACGTAAGCTACGATGTTATTATTCCGTCGGACTATATGATAAGTAAGCTCATCGAAGAGGATATGCTGCTTGAACTTGATTTTGACAACATTCCGAATTATGAATATATTATGGACCGCTTTAAGAAGCTTGACTGCGACCCCGAGGGTAAATACACAGTCTGCTACAGCTGGGGCGTTACCGCAATGGTTTATGACAAGACAAAGGTAAGCAAAAAGCCGACTTCGTGGGAAGCACTTTGGGACGAAAGCCTTAAAGGTCAGATTCTTATGTTCAACAACAGCCGTGACGCAATGGCAATTGCAATGCAGCTTTGCGGAATCAATCCAGCTAACTGCACAAAGGAAGATATTGACAAAGCGGCTGAAAAACTTGCAGAGCAGAAGCCGTTACTTAAAAAGTACGTTATGGACCAAGTGTTCACCGAAATGGAAAAAAGTCAGGCGGCAATTGCTCCTTACTATGCAGGCGACGTTGTGACTATGATGGACGCAAACGAGGACCTCGACTATGCAATGCCCGAGGACGGTGCAAACCTTTTCTATGACGCAATGTGTATTCCGAAATCCAGCAAAAACAAGGAAAACGCAGAAAAGTTCATCAACTTTATGCAGAAGCCAGAGATTGCGGCTGAAAACTGCAAATATCTTAATTACGCAACACCGAATCAGGAAGCATATGACAAGTATCTTGATGATGAGATGAAGCAGAGCGAGCTTATCTTCCCGAGTGATGAATATCTTGACAAATGCTATGTATTTACAAACGTTCCCGACGACGTATATGCATATATGCAGGAACAGTTCGTAAAAATTCAGGCTGAATAATACAAAAAATATGCAGGAACAGTTTTTCGCTGTTCCTGCTTTTTATATTTAATGTTAGTAAAACAATTCAGACGGTAAGAGGAGTGTGTACGGTGCTGTACATACTGCAAGCATCATTGACGAAAATAATTTCTGCTTTTTTGTAAGGTCTGTTTTTCTGAAAGAAATAAAATAATTAAATAGGAAAATAAAAATCGCCGCTACTAATATTCCGCTTGCAAGATAAACAACAGCCCAGAAGCTTGAAGTATCGCAATGACTAAAAGCCCTATTTGCACCCGACAAATATTTGCGAAAAACGCTATCTTCTTCTGCATAATTGTAAGCACCCGCAGAATATGCTGCCAGATCGACACAAAACAAATATATTACACCGATAAAATCTGATGCAAAACCGAGCAACCACACTTTTAGTATAGATTTTTTGTAAAATTCGCCGCTGATTTTTCTGAATATTATTAAAGAAATTATCAATATAATTGCCGAATCAATTATAAAATTTCCTGCAAGCGATATAAACCAAAGAAGCGGTGAAAACATCATAAGCATAAACGGCGGCAAAATCATATTGTAAAGCCGTACTTCGCCTTTTCTTCCGCATAGTTTTTCTTGCTTGTTTTCGTTTGATAATTCTGTTTTCATAAAACACACCTCGTTTCATATTAGATTCATATTATGTTTATATTGTATTATTATAATAACTCAATTAATATAAGATGTCAATAATTATAAACAAAATTTTACAAAAAAAGAACAGCACAAAACGCTGTTCTTTTCAATTTAATTTATTTCATCATAATTATCAAGAAAGCTGTGTTCTGCTCCGTTTGACTTATACCCCACCATTGTGTCAAGGCATACGGAATGTATGCTGTTGAAGATGCTCTTTTCAATGTTCGGGTTTGTCTTTTTTAGCTCCTTTATTAGCTGTTTTATCTCCTGACGTTTAGAGTCGCCCGTTCCGTTTTCGCAGTTTTCGGTAAATCGGCAGGCACACTGAATAAACTCCAGTCCGTTGTACTTCTGCCACGCAATTATTGCGTCCTCGTGAATACAGTACATCGGGCGGATAAGCTCCATTCCCTCAAAATTTGTGCTGTGGAGCTTTGGCGGCATTGACTGAATTTGTGAGCCGTAGAACATTCCGAGCAGTGTGGTTTCGATTACGTCGTTGAAGTGATGACCGAGCGCAATTTTGTTGCACCCTAAATCCTGAGCTTTTTTATAGAGGTGTCCCCTCCTCATTCTTGCGCAAAGGTAGCAGGGGGATTTTTCCGTTTTGTCGGCTACGGTGAAAATATCAGTTTCAAAAACCGTAATCGGAATATGCAGAAGTCTTGCGTTGTCCTCAATCTTTTTGCGGTTTTCCGCATTGTAACCCGGGTCCATTACAAGATAAACAAGCTCAAACGGCACCTCACTGTACTTGTGAAGCTCCTGCAAAAGTTTAGCCATAAGCATTGAATCCTTGCCGCCCGATATGCAGACGGCAATCTTATCGCCTGCGTTTACGAGTTTATAATTCTTTAATGCAATTAAAAATGGATTCCATATTCTTTTTCTGTAGGTTTTAATTATACTGCGCTCGACAAGCTCGTGTTTTTCAAGTTCTCTGCCCATATTCTGCTCCCTGAAAGCTTTTTATACACCTTGACAATTCAGCTTAATTTGCTATAATATAAATAGATAAGGCAACCGTATAAGCGGTTAGCCCCTATGTATAAGATTTATAAGAATAAACCGTCTACTTTGCAGGGTGGCGGTTTATTTCTTTTTAATTGCAATGACAGTATAGAAAACGATTATTAAAATTAAAGCTAATAACGTTATGTACTCCATTGGCAACACCCCGTTTCAGGGGCAAGACTTAACCGCCTACCGTTCAGGTCGCCTTATCCGACAAAATTATAGCACACTCTTATGAAAAACACAACAGCCGCTCCTTCTTTAATTTTGGGCGACTGTTTCATTATTAAGTATTTTTATTTACGTATAAATAAGATTCCGAGCGTATTAGGTCCGCAGTGTGTTGTTACCGTACAGCCTGCCGTAGTTTCAAGAATTTCCTTAAAATCGGGACAGATTTCAAGTATCTTCAGCCTTACCGCTTCAACGTCCTCATTACTGCACTTCGTATGAGTAATGAAAATTCTGCTCTTATCTATGTCGTTTCTGCCACGCAGACGCTCCTCAACATAGCTGAGCATAACTCTGCTGATGTTTCCACGATACTTTTTACCCGGATTCATCTTACCGTCTTTAACTTCAATGCAGGGCTTTAATTTCAAAAGATTTGCACCGAAAGCCGCAAGCGCAGAACAGCGTCCGCCCTTGTAGAGATAATCAATACTGTCAACAACAAAGCTTGCTTCAATCTTTGAGGTGAGTGCAGTACACTCCTCGTAAATTTCCTTTGCAGATTTGCCGCTCTGAGCCATTTCTGCTCCATGCAGAACAGCAAGTCCCTGTCCTGTTGAGAGGTTTCGTGAGTCTACAACGTACACTCCGCCGACCTCCTCAGCCGCCATACAGGCGTTATGATGGGTGCTTGAAAAATCACTGCTTATATCAAAGTGCACAATCTCATATCCCTGCTCACGCCAGTATTTAAAAGTATCAAGATAATCTCCGAGGTTTGCGGCACTTGTTGAGGGAAGCTTTCCGTTTTTATCAACGTAATCGTAAATATCTTCGGGAGTTACCTCAAGTCCGTCACGCATAGTTTTGTCATTCATAACAACATAAAGAGGTACAATACTGATGTCGTACTTTTCGAGTAATTCCTTTGAAAGGTCGCAGGTGCTGTCAGAAATAATCTTAACTTTCATCATTATTCTCCAAACTTTTTATTTTTTGTTTTATTTTATATTCATTTTAACATATATTCAAGTATTATTCAATAGCCAGTGCAAAAATAAAACAGCCGGATTTAACCCCGGCTGTTTAATAGTTTGTATGCCGAAAACAGAATTAAACTTCTGCGATTACCTCTACCTCAACAAGAACGTCCTTTGGAAGCTGTTTTACTGCTACACAGGAACGTGCAGGCTTTTCGGTAAAATACTTGCCGTAAACTGCGTTAAACGCTGCAAAATCCTCCATATTTTTGAGGAAGCATACTGTCTTTACAGCTTTTTCAAGCGAACTGCCTGCTGCTTCAAGAACATTTTTGAGGTTTGTGCAAACCTGCTCGGTCTGCTCCTCAATTGTTACAGCCTCAACGTTGCCGCTTGCAGGATTAATTGCAATCTGTCCCGAGGTGAAAACAAGTCCGTTTACCTTTACAGCCTGTGAATAGGGTCCGATTGCATCGGGTGCATTTTTAGTATAAATCTTTTCCATTTTTATTACCTCCGTATTTTATACAAGCTTAAAGCCTGCGTCTGTGAGTGCCTTTGTGATTTCTCTTACGTGCTCATAATTCTTAGTTTCAAGCACAATTCTGAGATAACAGCCGTTGACGTCCGAGCCCTCGCTCGCTCTTTCGTGGTGAATTGAAATTACGTTTGCTCCGAGGTCAGCAATAATCTTAGCAACAGCAAGAAGCTGTCCCGGCTTATCCTGAAGCTCAACGCAAACGGTCTGCTGTCTTCCTGTCATAAGAAGTCCTCTCTTGATTACCCTTGAAAGGATTGTAACATCAATGTTACCGCCTGAAACTATGCAGACAACCTTTTTGCCCTTTACGGGGAGCTTGTTGAACATAACAGCAGCAAGCGGAGCCGCACCTGCGCCCTCTGCAATCATCTTCTGTGTTTCAATCAGTTTTAAAATTGCAGAAGAAATTTCGTCGTCGCTTACGGTTACAATATCGTCAACGTACTTCTTTATGTATTCAAATGTGTGCTCACCCGGCTCTTTAACCTGAATACCGTCTGCAACTGTGGAAACTGAGTCGAGTGTAACAATCTTACCCTGTTTAATTGATTCGTACATTGAGGGAGCACCCTCTGCCTGAACGCCGTAAACCTTGATGTTTGGATTAAGGCTCTTTATTGCACACGCAACACCCGAAAGCAGTCCGCCTCCGCCGATTGCGGCAACAACTGCGTCAACGTCGGGCATTTCATTGAGAATTTCGATACCGATTGTGCCCTGTCCTGCGATTACGTTTTCATCGTCAAACGGATGAATAAATGTATAGTTCTTCTCATCACGAAGTCTTAAAGCCTCGTTGTAGGCGTCATCATAAACACCGGGTACCATACAAACGTCGGCACCGTATCCCTTTGTAGCCTCGACCTTTGAAATAGGAGCACCGTCAGGCAGACAGATAAGCGACTTTATTCCGTACTTTGTAGCGGCAAGCGCAACGCCCTGTGCGTGGTTACCCGCCGAGCAGGCAATTACGCCCCTCTTTTTCTCATCATCGGAAAGCTGTGAAATTTTATAGCCTGAGCCTCTTACCTTGAACGAACCCGTAATCTGTAAATTTTCGGGCTTAAGGTAAATATCGCACTCATCGGTAATAGACTGTGCTTTTACAAGGTGAGTAGGTCTGATTACGTCTTTGAGAACATATGAAGCATGATATATCTTGTCGAGTGTAAGCATAATATTCTTCCTTTTCCATTAATATACACTTTTATAATTTTAGAACATTATCACGATAAAATCAAGGATTTTTTTAAATTAGTAAAGAATTTATAGTTTTTATTTACCGGATTAAATATTTTTAATTGCAAATTTAATTTCAAAAGCAAAACCGCCCGACTGTTTTGCCGAACGGTTCTGGGAAATTATGAAAATGGTATTGACAGAGATTTATAGTTAGCTTTTGCTAACCACGCTTATTCTACATTAATCTTATCTGATTGTCAAGAATAATTTTGCAAAAGCTAAGGCGGTATGAATAATTTGTTAAATATATATAAGTGAAGTGTTAGCAATAGCTAACCGTTTGTTTATTTTTCAATAACAATTGATTTTGCATAAAAAATATGATATTATTTGTATATATATTTATGGTATCTTAAAAAATACAGAATTACTTGTAAAATCAACAACCATTAACTTGCAGGGAGTGCTTGAAATGCAACTAAAGGAATCAGGTGAAATGTACCTTGAAACCATTTATATACTCAATAAGAAAACGGGATTTGTACGCTCAATTGACGTTTGCGAGCATATGGGCTACTCAAAGCCGAGCGTAAGCAGAGCAGTCGGACTTTTAAAAGAGGGCGGTTATCTGACGGTATCAAAGGACGGTGCGCTTAATCTTACGGAGCTTGGTCAGGAAATTGCACAAAAAACCTACGAACGCCACACTGTACTTTCCGCTCTGTTTGAAAAGCTCGGCGTCAGCAGTGAAACTGCG
>JBJFHX010000097.1:0-14401 GCA_051893995.1 Ruminococcus sp. | reverse complement strand
GGTTACATTCTGCGAAAATTTGAGGTCAGTTGGTGGTGCACTTATGGCGAAGAAACAAATCAAGTCAAAACAAAGGGTAGCTGATTACGGTGAGGTCTATACTAATGACAGAGAAGTAAAAGCAATGTGCGACCTTGTTAAAGACGAAACGGAACGCATTGATTCACGGTTTCTTGAACCAGCCTGCGGTAACGGAAATTTTCTTGCAGAAATTCTCACCCGAAAGCTTGAGGTTTGCAAGCGAAAGTACAAACGCAGCCCTCTTGATTATGAAAAGTATTCGGTACTCGCAGCAAGCTCCATATACGGCGTCGATATATTGCAGGACAACGTGCTTGATTGCAGAAAGCGTATGTTTGCAATATGGGATAAGCAGTATAAGGCTGTATGCAAAAGCATGTGCAACGAACAGACAAAAGAAGCCGTAAAATTCATTTTCAGCCGCAACATTGTATGCGGCAACGCACTCACCCTAATGACAGTCGATGAAAACGGAAATGACACAGATATTCCAATAGTTTTTTCAGAATGGGCACTTATCACAGATTCACAGATGCAGAGAAGCGACTATACCTTTGAACAGTTGCTTAAAGAGCAACAGTCTGACAAAGACGAACAGTTATCATTAGTAAGTGATACACCGTCTGATGAGGGCATCTTTCTGAAAAAATATATCACACATTACAGGAGGGTGCAGGAAAATGGCTGACAGCTTATTCAATGAAATTTACAATCCCGATGTTTTGTCCTGTCTTGCTAACCTATCAAACGACGAGGTTTTTACACCGCCTGAAGTTGCTAACGCTATGCTTGATATGCTGCCTCAGGAGCTTTTCAGCAATCCTGACACAACATTTCTTGACCCTGCGTGCAAATCGGGTGTGTTTTTACGTGAAATCGCAAAAAGGCTTATCAGCGGTCTTGAAATGCAAATTCCCGACTTGCAGAAACGCATAGACCATATTTTTCACAAACAGCTTTTCGGTATAGCAATTACCGAACTGACAAGTCTGCTGTCACGAAGAAGCGTGTATTGCTCAAAATATCCAAACACTGAATACTCCGTAAGTAGGTTTCCCGATGTTGAGGGAAATATACGATACAAGCGCACAAAGCATACATGGCAGGACGGAAAATGCATTTATTGCGGTGCATCTCAGAAAGAATACGATAGAGATAGTTTGCTCGAATCCCACGCATATCAATTTATACATTCAGGTGATAAAGAGAGGGTCTTTGATATGAAATTCGACGTAATTATCTCAAATCCTCCGTATCAATTGAGCACTGGAGGATCTGGCAGACAGGCAAAACCAATTTACAATTTATTTGTTGAAAAAGCAAAAGAATTAAAACCAAAATACATTACTATGATCATTCCATCAAGGTGGTTTTCTGGCGGCTTTGGTTTGGATAAGTTTAGAAAAGAAATGTTAAATGATAATTCAATAAGAGAAATAGTTGATTTCCCTAATTCTAGTGATGTATTTTCTGGTGTAGACATTGCTGGCGGTGTATGTTATTTTTTATGGGATAGAGACAACAAAGGCAACTGCAATGTAACAAATGTAATTAATAATATAAAGTATTCAGGCAGAAGAGAACTTAATGAATTTCCTACTTTTATAAGATACAGTCAAGCTATTCCAATAATTAGAAAAGTTTTGAAAGTTGAAAATCCCAAAGAGATGCTTGAACAAACAGTATCACCTCAAAGGCCCTTTGGTTTACCTACAAACTATAGTCCAAAGGAAAAGGGTATTCCGTGTTGGTTTATTCAAAAAATAGGTAAAAAATATGCTGATAAAAAAGATATCATAGATAATAATGATTTGCTATATAAGTGGAAATTACTTGTACCAAAAGCACCTATTGCAGGTCAAACAGATTTCACTAAACCAATTGGATTTTATTATGATGGAAACACAAGAATTGCTAGTCCAGGCGAATGTTGTACAGAATCATGGATTGTTGCAGGTGCATTTGACACAAAGGAAGAAACATTAAATTTTAAATCGTATTTATTTACAAAAACTGTGCGTTTCTTGTTATTACAAACTGTTGTATCCCAGGATGTATTAAGAAATAAGTTTTGTTTTGTTCCTGCTTTAGATAAATATGATTGTAATTTCACAGATGAATATTTATGTCAGCGTTGGAAGATAACGGAGAACGAATGGAATTATATTGATTCACGAATTTGTAATATAGGTGGTGACGACAATGGCTGATAATCAGTTTTTTGCACCCCGTCCGCAAATTAATCCCACAATCTATGCTTACGAACTTGTGGATGTTCCCTCTCACAAAGGTTATATAAAGGTCGGCTTTACCGAAAGAAATGTAAAAAGTCGTATAAAGGAACAGATGCATACCAGCGGTGTGCAATATAAGATTCTTTTTAGTCATTCCTCTATGCGCCCTGACGGTTCTTGCTTTACCGACCACGATGTTCACAATATTCTCAAACGCAGAGGTAAGCAACAGCTTAACAGCGGTAATGACCGCAACGAATGGTACAAATGCACGGTTGATGACATAAAATCTGCCGTTAATGAGCTTATAACAGGAAAAGTCGCTTCTAAAAACAGAACAGCAAGCTTTGAAATGCGCCCTGAACAGTACAGAGCAGTTGAACGAACAATAAAATATTTTAAAGAAGCTAAAGCTGCCGAACCAAATCGTCCTCCAAAGTTTTTATGGAATGCTAAAATGCGTTTTGGCAAAACCTTTGCGTCATATCAGCTTGCAAGGAAGATGAATTTTAAGCGTGTACTTGTTCTCACCTTCAAGCCTGCTGTTGAATCGGCATGGCGTGAAGATCTGATAACTCACATTGACTTTGAAGGCTGGCAGTTTATTTCCAACAAAGACGCTGCAAACCGGAAAACTACAATTGACTATATGTTTGAAAAAGCAGATAAGTCACAGCCTATTGTTGTTTTCGGTTCGTTTCAGGATTTGCTCGGCACAACTGAATCAGGTGCAATCAAGCCTAAAAATGAATTTATCCACAGCAACAACTGGGATTTAGTTATCTTTGATGAGTATCATTACGGTGCGTGGCGTGAAAACACAAAAAAGCTCTTTGAAAAGCCTGATGAAGAGGTTGATGTTGACTTCGATATGGAAAAGTACAAAAATGATGAAGCCGACAATGCCTATAATGAAAGCTTTATTGAGATTACAACAGACCATTATCTGTTTTTATCGGGAACACCGTTTCGTGCCATAAACAGCGGTGAATTCATTGAAGAACAGATTTTCAACTGGACTTATTCGGATGAGCAGTACGCAAAAGAAAATTGGAAAGGCTCTGATAATCCTTATCTTGCTCTTCCGAGAATGGTTATGCTCACCTATAAAATGCCTGAGGATATCCGTCAGGTGGCAATGCAGGGTGAATTTAGCGAATTTGACCTAAATGTTTTCTTTTCTGCAAAAGGAAAAGGCAAAGAAGCGAGATTTGTGTACGAAAACGAGGTGCAAAGCTGGCTAAATCTTATGACAGGCAAGCATCTGCCTGCAAATCTTGTCGACCTGAAATTAGGTAAGGATAGACGTCCGCCTATGCCGTTTTCAGATGTAAGACTACTGAATGTGCTCTCTCATACTCTTTGGTTTCTGCCAAATGTTGCCTCCTGCTATGCAATGAAAAATCTGCTCGAACAAAAGCAAAATACTTTTTATCACGAATACAAAATCAACCTTTGCGCAGGTACATCTGCAGGTATCGGTCTTGACGCTCTTGCTCCTGTTCTGAAATCTATGGGCAATCCGCTTAAAACCAAAACAATTACCTTAACCTGCGGCAAGCTGACAACAGGTGTTACAGTAAGACCATGGACGGGAATATTTATGCTCCGTAATTTAAAAAGTCCCGAAACATATTTTCAGGCGGCATTCAGGGTGCAATCTCCGTGGGAGATTATAAATGAGAACGGAGAAAAAGAAATTATTAAGCACGAGTGCTATGTATTTGACTTCGCTCTTGACAGAGCATTAAGTCAGATTTCCGACTACAGCTGTCGGCTGAATATCAATGAAAGCAACCCTGAAAAGAAAGTAGCTGAGTTTATTAATTTTCTGCCTGTGCTTGCATACGACGGAAGTACTATGAAGCAAATCAGCGCACAGGATATTCTTGATATTGCAATGTCGGGTACTTCTGCAACTTTGCTTGCAAAACGTTGGGAATCAGCTTTACTTGTAAATGTGGATAACGATACTCTGAAACGTCTTTTTGCTAATGAACAGGCTATGAAGGCTTTGATGAGTATAGAGGGATTTCGCTCGTTAAATCAGGACATTGAAACAATTATCAATAAATCTGAAGCAGTCAAGAAGGCTAAAAAAGAGAAAGATAAGCTAACTCAGCAGGAAAAGAAAGAGCTCAGTGAAGAGGAAAAAGAGTTTAAATCAAAGCGCAAACAAATTCAGGAAAAGCTGATTAAATTTGCAACCCGTGTTCCGATATTTATGTACCTGACCGACTGCCGTGAGCGTTCTCTCAAAGATGTTATCACCCAGCTTGAACCGGGATTGTTTAAGAAAGTAACAGGACTTGATGTCAAGGATTTTGAACTGCTTTGCTCGCTTGGAGTATTCAATGCCGGCTTGATGAATGACGCAATTTTCAAATTCAAGCGATACGAGGATTCAAGCCTTTCTTACACAGGAATCAACAAACACGAAAACGAAGATATCGGCGGTTGGGATACTGTCATCAAACGTAAAGAATATGAACAGTTATTCTATAATCAACAAGCAACTATGTCCGCTGAGAATCTTGATGAAGTAACCGATGACGATGATGCTATTGATATTACGGCAGAAACTAATCAGCTTTCAGATTTTCAAACAGATGATAAAGCACAAATTAATAAATCTGACCTTGTTACTTCAAGCTATGGTATTAGTCAAAGCATCAACTCAAAAACTTCAAAGCCAAAGACTATACAAAAAAGCGAGAATTTTAATCTTCCTGCTGTTAAAGTCGGTGATACAGTGCAACACAAATCTTTTGGTAAGGGAACTGTCAGCAAAATCAATAAAGCGCAAAAGTATATCTTTGTCAGATTTGATAGAGGTGAAAAAATGTTTGTTTTTGACTATGTGTTTAAGAACGGACTGTTGACGTTAACCTAAGGATATATACCGAGATCATTAAATACAAGCAAAATTAATACTGACACATAATAAAGCACGAAAAAGGATTAAAGCTTTTCGTGCTTTTATTCTATTTTGTTTTCATGCCAAATACGGCTGTTTATAATAGAGATTCTTTATTATAAGAGAATATATCAGTCTTTTAAATATTAAACAGAATATTAGTTTATTGTTAATTAATTATCGACAGGTTTCATATTCCGTGCTATAATAAAACATATAGCAAAATATTTTGTTAATTCTATGATAAGGATGGTGTAATCATGTCAACAAAAGTTTTCAAATCCGTAGCAGTAACAAACAAGCATCCAAATTGGGAAATGTTAACATCAAGACCAAGCGAACTCTATTCTCGCTCCGATGATGTCAGAAGCCCCTTTGCAAGAGATTTTACACGAATTCTTCATTCAATGGCTTACAGGCGTCTAAAACATAAAACACAAGTTTTCTTTAATATTAACAATGATCATATTTGCACCCGGATGGAACATGTCAACCATGTTGATTCTGTTAGTTCAACTATTGCAAGAGAATTAGGCTTGAATGATGAACTTACAAAAGCAATTTCTATTGGTCACGATCTTGGGCATGCACCATTTGGCCACCACGGTGAAAAAGTTATAAGTAAATTAGCCGAAAAACATTTAGATAAAAAATTTTGGCATGAACAGAACGGTTTAAGATTTGTTGATAAAATTGAATTACTTGAAGATAACTATAAAGTCGGAAAGAATTTAGATCTTACATACGCTGTACGTGATGGTATCATTTCCCACTGCGGAGAATTAGATGAAAACGGGTTGCGTCCACGAGACGAATTAATCAACCTGAATGATTTTACTTCTGCCGGGCAATATCAGCCTGCTACTTGGGAAGGATGCGTAGTTAAAATATCTGATAAAATAGCATATGTCGGCAGAGACATTGAAGATGCAATCAATTTAGGCTTTCTTGATAAAAAAGATCAAAACAAACTTTTAAAAATGGCACGCTCAAATGATGAAAATGTTATGAATACAACTGTAATAATGCATAATATGATTATTGATATATGTAAAAATAGCACCCCGGAAAAAGGGATTTCATTAAGCAAAACTTTTTTAGACCAGCTAAATGAAATAAAGAGTTTTAATTACGAACATATTTATGGTAATAAGAGATTTATACCTTTTATGCATTACGCAGAATTAATTATTACTGAAATTTTTAATATTCTTCTTGAATGCTATGATGAAAAACACACTTTTTCTGCATTGAAAGCAAATTTGCAATATTCAAAAAAGTTATTAGACTCATTTACCAAATGGTTATGCAAATATTGTGATAGTGAAATTATCCCGGACGAATACATTGACAATAGCGTTGTTCTGGATAATGAAAAAATTTATGGAAAACTTGATAACGAAAATTTATACATTCAAGCAATTATAGATTACATTTCCGGAATGACAGATCATTTTGCAATTGATATTTTTAATGAGTTGATTACCTATTAGAATGTGTAATTATTTTATAGCCATTTTATATATTTGATATTGGCAGCAAATAATGTCAAAAATTTTTTAAACAAAAAACACCACTCCAATAATTTATGTACTTCGTAGGTAAAATAAAATGAATATAGAAGAATATATAAAAAAGAGAAAATCCGAAGACGGTATAAATGAATTTGACTTAGAAAACAGAACAGACAATTTAAGAATAGTTGTAAATTATGTTTTTGAGTATTTTTGTAATTATCTTGATACTATTCCTGAACAAGAAAGATCCATGCTAAAGGATGATCGAATCGTTCATTATAAGAAAAGGCTAACCAAATATTCTAACGAAATCCAAAACTGGCTTGTCTCCATGTATATAAAAAGTGGTCATTATATAAATAATATGATTGAGAAGAGAATTAATGAGCCGAATTTTATGTTATATAATACAGACGCAGAATACAGGGCTCTGTCCTATGAGGTATATTCCTCCTTAAAATCAGATTTGAAAGATATTAATTTTGAAGCAGAAATGATCTACAACTTTTTGAAAGAATATCACAGAGTAATCAGTTTGTTTCACCCTTATGATAAAGGATATTTTGTCACCGATGAAATAAACGCTTGGATAGCTGATACATACGAAAAATACGGAGTGAATCTATATAATTTCTGTTATGAAAGATTAGAACACTGGAGCAGTAATCCATACATGTGGCCTAAAGGGCAACGAATCAAATCGAAATACTATGATAAATATAAAGGAACCGATACTGAAAGAACGGATCCCGATCTTTTATGGGAATACAATTATAAAAAGAACTCAAATTTGTTCGGAATAGATGATTTTTACAGAAATCTTCCAAAGAAAAAGTTTTTATTTCACCGTAAAAAAGATTTAGAAATTCTTATGATGTATATTTGGACACGAAATTTTGAAATTGATCCCGAATATTGGTCTGATTATATTGATAGAGCATCAGTATAATTTTTTGCAAGCACACCTTTCTGCTTTAAAAGTATTTTTATTTGCCAAATCATTCTAATAATTCAAACCGTATATTTTCATTGACAAATAAATTTTCTAATGCTATACTGATACAAATTGATACTATTTGCTATCACGAGGTTATTATGGATATTACTCTCTTTACACAAATTCTGAAAGACAAACATTTTACTGATTACAAAAAAATGAAATATAAATACGGTAATGATTTTAATTCTTTTTTAGAAACACTTGAAAAGTTATATTACAAAGCATTGCCCTTAAATGATTTTGATGAAAATCCAGTTGTATTTATTGAAAATCACGCAACTATAAATCAAAATACAATAAAACTTCTTTTGCAAGCGCAAAATCAGCGCTATGGAATAAAGGCTGCAGAAAACGAAATCATTGCAACCTCAGCTATTGAAAGTATTGATTTTAGCAGAGAAAGTGTACGTAATATACTAAAAGGCTTAGCGCCTAAGGATAAACAGGAAACCCGAATTCTGGGCATCAAAAAAGGGCTCGAATTTATCTCTGACACCACTAATAAAATCACAGAAAAAAATATTTATAAGTTATATATGATGACTGTAGGCGATTTTCTTTCAGATAACGATAAATTATTGAAAGGTAAGCTATATCGTCACGATACGGTTTTTATAGTCAGCAATCAGCTTGAACATTCAGGACTTGATTATAAAAAAGTGCCTTCGTTTATGAAGACGCTGATTGAATTTATAAATACTGAAGACGACATAAATGATCTTGTGAAAGCAGCTATTATTCACTTTTATTTTGCCTATGTGCATCCGTATTTCGACGGTAATGGCAGAATGGCAAGATTGATTCATCTATGGTTTTTGGTTCAGAAAGGTTACCAATCAACACTGTTTATACCGTTTTCAAGTCAGATAGAAAAAACTCGTAAAGCATATTATGATGCTTATAGTGCAATTGAGGAAAACAAAAAATACAGCGGCAAAATTGATGTTACTCCCTTTATTTTGTATTTTACAAATAATGTATACAATAAATTAAGCAAAGACTCCATTAGATTTGAAACTTTAACAAACTACGATGAAACTTTCAGGAGCGGCAATATAACAGAAAAAGAAAATCTGCTATGGAAATTTGTTCTATCTTTCTACGGAACTGATGAATTTTCAACTAAACAGCTTGAAAAAGATTTCGGCGATGCCGCCTATGCCACAATTCGAGCTTTTGTATTAAAGTTTGAAAAATTAGGTATGCTTACTTCCGTCAGATACGGAACGAGAGTCAAATATAAGGTCGTTAATTAGTTTCACCAAGGTGTCGTCACCATTAGGTTCTAGTGTCAACCGATGTGCAGGTTCAAGTCCTGTCGCCCGCACCACCCTGAAAAGTCCGATTGAATCGGGCTTTTTTATTTTGAAGATGAAGCAGCTTCATCTTCGCCTGCAATATTTTTCAGGAGTTATTCGTCAAGTAAATCGCTAAGCAGTGCCATTGGCAGGCTTTCAATATCCATATAGCTGCTGTTGCTTGCTATAAAGAGGTTGTAGCCGTGCTCCTCGTTTATATAATCCATAGCGGTGTAAGTTCCGATTACGCCCGAATGTCCCACGCCGCCGTCAAAGCAACCGCTCAAACCGTAGCCGTATTGTGCTGCGAAGTCGGGTGAATAGTCAGCGGCCATCTCTCGATAGCTTTCTATTGAAATCACCTTGCCGCTGCTAAGTCCCGTCATCCATGCGTCCATATCGGGAGCATTTGACGCAATGTCACCTGCGCCCTTTGTCAATCCATACACGACTCCTTCCGTCATTGAAGGGTCATAAATCAGGCTGTCAGCCCACGCAGGAGAATCCTTAATTTCATCCACAAAGCCTGAGTGCGTCATACCGAGCGGCTCAAAAATATTCCTGCGGATAAAGTCGCTGTAGTTCTCTCCCGACACCTGCTCTACAATATTACCGAGCAGAAAGTAATTGGAATTGGAATACTCATAGCTGCTGTCGGGCTCAAACATAAGCTGCTGACTGAAAATCCATTCCTTGATAGCAGCAGTATTCTCCGCCTCGGTATTGTCGGGAGAAATACCTTCTACACTGCCGTCGTTCACCATATCCTGAATACCCGAACGCATTGAGAGCAGATTTTTCAGCGTGATGTCCTTGCCGTATGAGTATTCGGGAAAGTATTTGTCAAGCGTATCGTCAACGCTGAGCTTGCCCTGGTCACGCAGCAACATAATTGCAGCGGCACAGAACTGCTTGGATACTGAACCGATGTACATTGTCGTGTCTACGGTCAAATCGTCGCCGTTTTCGTCTTTGCCCGTTGCCGACTGATAAATCACCGAGCCGTTTTTCGTCAGAAAGACAATTCCCTCAAAGTTTTTCTCTTTCAGAGTGCTGTCCATATTCTCTTTAATATCATTAACGATAGTCTTAGATGTGGTCTCAACGGCATCACTGCTGCCAGAATTGCCGTTGGAACAGGCAGCAACAGACACCGCCAGCACTAAACTCAAAATGACGGCAAGTAGTTTTTTCATGATGATAATCTCCTTGTTGATTTTCTGTACTTTTATAGTATCAAAAAATGTGAGCGTTTGCAAGTGATAATACGATAGCTTGTTTCCCGTTAATATTTATCCTCGTATTATTTTATATCTTTTGTATTGACTATACTAATACAATGTGGTAAAATCAAATTGAAAGAACATTGAAAAAGAGGTATTTAGATATGAAAAAATATTTTCTTCAATCAAAAGTATGGACTACGTTGTACATTGTTACGCTTATACTTAATTATATTCTGATTTTATTTTCCGCTTTGTTCTATCGTGGAGGCACCCCTTTAACAGATCCTATTCTTCTGCTGTCACAAGGCATATTGACTATCATAAACTGCATAGTTTCTCGAAATCTTTTTCAATTTGTAATACTTTCAGAAAATCTGTTAGTTTCAACAATTGTTGCAAATATAGTCGCTACACAGTTGTATTTTCATAACATCAGTGCAGATGACGGAACGCTTCTTGTCGGACGGTGGGCTTTGATAATAGGCTGTATTTATGTTGTAATAATTTCAGGTCTTGCATTATTAATAAAAAAGCTAATCTTAAAATTAATCCACTAATAAACATTGACAGGCATATACACATTGCAAAAGCTTTTGTATATGCCTGTTTTTATTCATAAAGTAAACGGTGCGTTTATTGTGCATAGCAAGAAATTGCTATATAATCTGAGTAAAGGAGGTGAAAAAATGGATAACGTTAAAATCGGTCAGCTTATTTTAAAGCTGCGCAAGGAAAACAATATGACTCAGCTTCAGCTTGCCGAGAAAATGAACATAAGCGACAAGGCTGTTTCAAAGTGGGAACGTGGGCTTGGCTGTCCCGATATTGAACTGCTAACACAGCTTGCCGAAATTTTTAATGTTGATTTGGAAAGGCTGTTGTCGGGCGAGATAGAAATCAACGGCGTTCTCGGCGGAAATTTAAAGAAAATCTGCTTTTACGTCTGCCCTGTCTGCGGCAATATTATCACTTCCATAAGCGAAACGGGCGTAAGCTGCTGCGGCAAAAAGCTCAAAGCTCTAAAACCCGAAAAGGCAGAAGAAAACAGCAGGCTGAACGTTGAAGTAATTGAAAACGAGTACTTTATTTCTTCCGACCACGAGATGACAAGAGAACACTATATTTCTTTTATCGCATTTTTAACAGGCGACACGCTTATCCTGCGCAAGCAATACCCCGAATGGGATTTGCAGACACGACTTCCGTTTTTTGCACACGGACGACTAATCTGGTACTGCACACAACACGGCTTGTTTTATCAGAATATATGAGAACAGCACTCTCTATTTTGAGGGTGCTGTTCTTATTTGGATATGTCACGTTGCCATTTTTTCTCGGATAATTGCAAGGATTTTCTTTTCACGCCTGCTGACCTGCACTTGAGTCATATTAAGGATTTTTGCCGTCTGAGTCTGCGTTTTGCTCTGGTAATAGCGCAGTTTAATAATCTCTTTGTCACGGCTTTCAAGGTGCTCAATCGACTGTTCAAGGCTGAGCCTTTCCGAGATTTCGTACTGGATATCGTCAACAGGCACGTCAAGCTGAGGGTTGCCGTCCTCGTCATATTCGGCGGTGAGCGACAGAGGATTTCTCACGCTGTTGAGTGCGTCAACAATCTTTTCAGTTGAAGTTCCGAGCTTTTCTGCGAGCTGAGAAACGGTCAGCTCACAGCCGTTTTTCAGCTTATTTTCATTGTTGATTTTCGCAATTGAAACGGCAAGCTCTTTCAGCGTTCTGCTGACCTTTACCGTTCCACCGTCACGAAAAAGCCGCTTTATCTCCCCCATTATTACTGGGAATGAATAAGTTGAAAAGGCACAGTTTCTGCTTTCGTCAAAGTTGTTGATTGCCTTTGCAAGTCCGAGACAGCCTGCCGAAAATAACTCTTCGTATTCAATGCCCTTGCCCGTAAATCGCTTGCAACAGGCGTGGACAAGTCCGAGGTTTTTTTCAGCTATTTCGTTTTTATCGGTCATTTTCTGCACCGAAGGTTTTTTCAAGCGTGACGGTCGTGCCCTTGCCTGGCTCGGATTTCACTCTCACCCTGTCGCAAAAGCTCTGCATGACGGCAAAGCCGAGTCCTGCACGCTCCTCCTCGGGCGCAGTTGTAAAAAGCGGCTCCATTGCCTTTTCTACGTCGTCAATTCCGCAGCCCTTGTCACGTATTCTGATTGTCAGCTTGTTATTATCGGTTATTCTGCCCTTTATGTAAATCGTACCGCCGCTCTTTCGGTAGCCGTGAACAATGCAATTTGTCACAGCCTCGGAAACAGCTGTTTTTATGTCGCTGAGTTCATTGACCGTCGGATCAAGATTCATCACAAACGCCGCAACAATGCTCCTTGCAAGCGACTCGTTACAGCTTTTTGACGGAAAACTGACGTTCATTTCATTCACAATATTCATCTTAACACCCCCAACGCTTCAAGTCCCGACATTGCAAAAATTCTGTAGAGCCTGTCGGGTACGTTTACTACCCGCAACGCTCCGCCGATTAGCTTCATCTGCCTGTATCGCCCCATAACAAGTCCGACTCCCGATGAGTCCATGAACGACACCGCCGAAAAATCGAGATTGAGCAATTTTGGCTTGAGCGACTGCGCCGCACCGTCAATACGTGCCCGGATTTTGGCGGCTGAATCGTGGTCGATTTCACCGTCTATGTACGCAGTCAGAACATTATTTTTGTATTCCGTTCTTAACATTTTATCCTTCCTTTAGTCGAGTATTTTTTGAATTGAAAACTTATAAATCCGAAATACCGAGTTATGAAAATTAACGACTTATATCACGGACTAAAAAACTCCATACTTATAATAATTAGTATGGAGTGAAAAATTTGTTTTATTCTGTTGTTTGAAAATATTTTTCTGTATTTATTTAACCTTGTCCAGAATATAGGGGCGGATTTCCCCTGCAAGGTAAAGCGAGCCGCAGATTATTACTGCTCCGCCGTTTTTCTTTGTGTTTTCAAATGCGCTGTCAAACGCTTTTTCGGCACAGTCAAATGACGTTACATTCTTAAAGTAACCCTTACATTTTTCCGCAAGCTCCTTAGCAGAAATCGCTCTCGGATTGTCAACAGGAACGGTGTATACGCTTTCAAAAATTCCGTTGAGAAGTTTTATTGAGCTGTCAATGTCCTTGTCGGCCAACATACCCATAACGCAGGTGATTTTTGCACCTTCAAGAAAATTGCTTACCGCAATTTTAAGAGCCTCAATGCCGTTCGGATTGTGCGCACCGTCTAAAATTACAACGGGATTTTTGCTTAAAAGCTCAAATCTTGCAGGATTTACAGCCTTTGCAAAGCCTGTTGAAATATCGTCGTCGGTAATTCTGAGAAGTCCCCTCTGCCTTATGCTTTCAATTGCGGCAAGCGCAGTTTTTGCGTTTTCAAGCTGATGCTTTCCTGCAAGATTAAGGTGAATTTTCCTGCCGTTATATTCAAAATCACTTCCCTCAAGTGTTTCTGAAATCACGTTTATTTTTATGCTCTCGCTCTTTATAAGCGGAACATTCTTCTTTTCAGCCGTCTGCTCAATTACGCTCATAGCTTTTTCAGTCTGCTTTGATGTTACGACACAAGAGCCTGACTTGATTATTCCGCATTTTTGCTCTGCAATTTTTTCTATTGTATCGCCTAAAACTGCGGTGTGGTCAAGTCCGATTGTCGTGATAACGGAGCACAGCGGAGGCTTTATGACGTTTGTGCAGTCGAGCAGACCGCCCATTCCTGTTTCGAGAACTACAACGTCACAGTTTTCGTTTGCGTGAATGTAAAACTCAAGCGCATTTACGTACTCAAACTCGGTGATTATTACGCCCTCGCTCTGTAATTGTTCAATCAAAGGAAAGGTTTTTTCAACGGCATTTGCAAGCGTTTCCTTGCTGATCATCTCGTTATTTATCTGTATTCTCTCACGAAAATCTGTGATGTACGGTGAAATAAAAAGTCCTGTTTTATAGCCTGACGCAACGAGTACGGAAGACAGCATTGCGCATACCGAGCCTTTTCCGTTTGTTCCTGCGACGTGGATATATTTCAGCTTGTCCTGCGGATTTCCCATACGGTCAAGCAGAGTTAAAATTCTGTCAAGTCCGGGGCGTGAACCGAAGCTTAACAGCGAATGTATTTTTTCAAGCGCATTTTCGTAGGTCATTACAACAGCTCCCTGTAGATTTCGT
>JBJFHX010000096.1:0-14448 GCA_051893995.1 Ruminococcus sp. | reverse complement strand
AACAATTTGTTGCAGAAAGCTGTTTGATGAGTGCGACAGATTCAACAGCGGTCTGAAAAAAGGTTTATTTGACGGAATTGAAGATTTTATTGATACTTTTGAAAAGACTTATACTGAAATAAACGAGTATTACCGAACGCTTGTAAAGGACAATCAGACTGAAGAAATAAATAATTCACGAATAGGAGTTCTCAAAAAACTTCTCGAATATTGCAAAAATAAGAATTTCTGCGTTGCAAATTATTTCGGCGAAAATATATCATTGTTGCGCAGAAATTGCAGAAGTGACAACTTTATAAATATTAAGTCAGCCGTAGAACAGCTTGACTTTAATAAACTTGAAATTTATATAAACAAGGAGCTGAATGAAGATGTATAAGGTGTTGTTTGTTGATGATGATAAAATAACAAGATGTGTCTGCTCAAATATGAAGAGCTGGGAAAAGTTCGGCTTTACGGTTGAGTATGAAGTAGAAAACGGCATTAAAGCTCTTGAAATTCTTAAAGCAAATGAGGTTGATGTTGTGTTTACGGATATAAGAATGCCGGAAATGGACGGAATCGCTTTGCTCAAAGAAATACGCAGACAAAAAATAGATGTGTTCGTAGTCCTTGTCAGTCTTTACAAGGAATTTGAGTATGCAAGAGAGGGTCTGAAATACGGTGCAGTAGATTATATTATGAAACCGATAGAGGAAAAAGCGCTTGACGAAACGCTTTCAGAAGTACGTTCCTGCCTTGATGAGTTTAATATGAACGCCGAATATAAGATGATAATTGAAGAAAAATTCAGCGAGCTGGGGGCGGAGGGAAATGATATTTTTATAATTAATCTTAAAAATATTCTTGTGCAGAATCCCGAGTCAAATTTGTCAATGGATGAATTTGCAAAATATCTCGGGTTCAGCAAGGATTACTTCGGAAAAATGGTAAAGCAAAAGACGGGAGTGAGTTTCAATAAATTGCTGACAAGCATAAAAATGCAATATTCCAAAACTCTTCTTGCAAGCGGTAAATACAAGGTGTATGAGGTGAGCAATATGCTCGGTTATTCGGAGCCTGATTATTTTACACGTATTTTTAAAGCAGAATTTGGTATTTCTCCCAATGAATTCAGAAAAAACTCTGATTTTTAACGTGAAATAGCTGTTATTTTGGGTGTGAATATTTTCCTTTCAGTTGTATAATTAACACAAGCTAAAATGAATTTTAAAAATCATAAAAATTCATTTTTGTAAAGGAGGGAAGATATTGGATAATTATATTATTACCATAGCCAGAGGATTTGGCAGCGGCGGAAGAGAGGTCGCCTTTGCTTTGTCAAACAAGCTTGGAATACCCTGTTATTCAAGTCAGATTTTAAAAATGGCTTCGGACTACAGCGGTATCAACGAAAAGTTTTTCGTAAAGAACGATGAAAAGCTTACAGGCTTGCGGCTGCTTATGAAGCTTGGAAGTGTTCCGAACACAGACCGAATCGTAGAGCCGTATGACAAAAAATTCACTTCTGATAATAATATTTTCAGTATTCAGAAAAAGATTATCCGTGAACTGGCAAAAACACAGTCTTGTGTTATTATCGGAAAATGTTCAAATTACATTCTTCGTGACTGCGACAATGTGTGCAGCGTTTATATTGAAGCTCCCAGAAAGGCTTGCGTTGAAAGGCTTAAGGATTATCTGGGTGTTGACGAAAACGAGGCGGCTTCTGCCATTGTGCGTACAGACAAATACAGGAGCGACTACTATAAATACTACACAGGCGGTCATTCATGGACAAATCCTACCGAGTATGATATGACGCTAAACAGCGACAGGATAGGCATTGAGCATTGTGCAGATATCATAATCAATTACCTCAAGCTTAAAGGAAAAATTCTATAGTAATCAGAGACAACGGAGTCAGTGCAAAAGCATTGAGTCCGCATTTTTTATGCAAAGGAAAGGGAGAAAATTATGAAAAAGAAAAGATTAGTTAAGTTAATATCCGCACTGCTTTGTACAGCAATGCTTACTGCAGGTGTATTGTCGGGCTGCGGCGGTTCGGGTTCATCCGAAGAAAGCTCTGAAAGCGGCGGAACAGTCAAAGTAGGACTGCTTCATTCGCTGACAGGCTCAATGGCTATTTCGGAAAAATCGGTAAGTGACGCTGAAAAGCTTGCTATCTCGGAAATTAACGAGGCAGGCGGTGTGCTTGGCAAACAGATTGAATATTCAGAGGAGGACGGTGCCTCAGACCCATCAACATTTGCAACAAAAGCAGAAAAGCTTATTGACCAGGACGGTATCGCTACAGTATTCGGCTGCTGGACATCATCGTCAAGAAAGGCTGTAAAGTCTGTATTTGAAGATTATAACGCACTTCTTTTCTATCCTGTTCAGTATGAGGGTATGGAGTCATCCTCAAATATTGTCTATACAGGCGCTGCACCTAACCAGCAGATTGTCCCGGCAATCGAATACCTGATTGAAAAGGGCTACAAGAAGTTTTTCCTGCTCGGCTCAGACTACGTATTCCCGAGAACAGCAAATGAAATAATCAAAGCACAGGTTGAAAACGCAGGTCTTGAGATTGTAGGCACAGAATATGCCGATATGGACCAGACAGACTTCTCAACAATTATTTCAAAGATTGAATCCTCAAAGCCTGATGTTATTATCAATACACTAAACGGCACAGGCAATGTTTCGTTCTTCAAGCAAATGTCCGAAAAGAACTATACGAGCAAGGAATATATGACAATGTCTTTCTCAATCGCAGAGGAAGAGGTTGCAACAATCGGTGCAGATATCCTTAAAGGACATATGGTTTCGTGGAACTATTATCAGACAACCGATACAGAGAAAAACAAATCCTTTGTAAGTGCGTATAAAGATATGTTCGGAGAAGACAGAGTAACCTCCGACCCGGCAGAAGCAGCATATGACGCAGTTTATCTCTGGAAAGCTGCTGTAGAAAAAGCAAATAGCTTTGAGGTGGACGATATTCTCAGCGCAATCAAGACAGGTGAGATTTCATTTGACGCTCCCGAGGGAGAGGTTAAGATTGACGGAGATAATCAGCACCTTTACAAAAAGGTAAGAGTAGGACAGGTTGGTGAAGACGGTCTTATCAATGAGATTTATGCTACCGATGAAGCAGTAAAGCCCGACCCGTATCTTGAAACATATGACTGGGCTGTAGAAGCTGGTGTAAAACCTCTTGAATAATTAAGAAAGAGGCAATGGTTTCATTGGATAGAAGCCATTGCCTTGGGTATATCAAGTTGATTCGGAGGTGGATTATTTGGAACAGGTTATTACTACATTGTTTAACGGACTTAGCCTGAGTTCAATTTATCTTCTTGTTGCCCTTGGTTTGTCAATCACTTTCGGACTGATGGGCGTCATAAATATGGCTCACGGCGAGTTTGTGATGATTGGTGCATATATGACGTATGTCACGCAGGAGATTTTTGTAAATTATCTGCCCGAGGAAATCGGCAGCTTATATTACTTTGCGGCGATTATTCTTGCGTTTGCCGTTACATTTGCACTCGGCTGTATTATGGAGAAATTCTTAATCAGCAGGCTATACGGGCGAAAAATTGACTCCTTGCTTGTCACTTGGGGTATAAGTCTTATTTTACAGCAGGCTGCAAGAAGCATATTTGGCTCGCAAGGCGTAAATGTAAATGCTCCCGAATTTTTACAGGGCGGACTTGAAATAGGCGGCTGCACATTCTCATACAACAGAATTTTTATTATCCTTCTTGTTGTGTGCTGTATTGCACTTGTCTGGTTTGTTATGAACAAATCGGGTTTTGGTGTAAAAATGCGTGCTACTATGCAGAACAGACCTATGGCTCAGTGTATGGGTATTAATTCGAAAAAGGTTGATCTTATTACATTCGGACTCGGCTCCGGACTTGCAGGCATTGCAGGCTGTGCAATTGCACTTCTCGGCTCAATCGATTCAACTGTCGGACAGAATTACATAGTATATTCGTTTATGACTGTTGTTCTCGGCGGCGTCGGAAATATAATCGGCACAGTTCTCGGCTCGGGTATTATAGGTTTCTCAAGCGTATGTGTAGAGTCGTATTTCAGCTCATCAATAGCAAGAGCAATTGTACTTATCATCATTATTATATTCTTACAGTTCCGTCCACAAGGCTTGTTTACTATTCGCAGCAGAAGCCTGGACGAATCAGAGTAAAGGAGGATGACTTATGCCAAATTCACCACTGTTAAAGAAAAAAGGCGGTCCTCTGAGTAACTCAAAATACGGTTATCATATTGTTTTCGGCATAATGGTAATCATACTTGCAGTTTGTCCGTTTGTGATGTCAACAACTGCGATGATTCAGTTTTTGGGCAAGTGTATGTGTTATTCAATGGTTGCAATAGCTATCGACCTTATTTGGGGCTATACGGGTATGCTGAGCCTCGGTCACGGATTGTATTTCTGCCTTGGCGGATATGCAATGGCTATGTATCTCAAGCTTGCCGACAACGGCGGTAAGCTTACCGATTTTATGCAGACAGGCGGACTGACTGACTTACCGTTATTCTGGAAGCCGTTTGAGTCTTTGCCCTTGGCGCTTATTCTGATTATGGTTGTTCCTGCCGTTGTTGCAGGTATTATCGGATTCTTTGTGTTCCGAAGCAGAATCAAGGGTGTCTATTTCTCAATTATTACACAGGCGCTCACCTGGGCGGCATACTCACTGTTTATTGCAAATTCTGCATACACAGGCGGCAACAACGGAATCACAGATTTTGACTCAATCCTCGGAAAAACAAAGGGTGCGGCTAACAGAGATAATCTGGTTATGCTTTTCATAATCACACTCGTTGTTCTTGTGATTGTTTATATAATCGCTTCATTCCTTGTTCACAGTAAATTCGGCAAGGTGCTTGTAGCTGTTCGTGACGGTGAAAACAGAACATTCTTTTCAGGTTATTGCGTAAACAGATATAAGAATACAATCTATGTCATTTCTGCAATTATTTCTGCAATCGGCGGTGCTCTGTTTGTAAACTTCAACGGCTCAATTACTCCTACGCAGATGACCATATCGTTCTCAATCACAATGGTAATCTGGGTAGCAGTAGGCGGCAGAGGTACAATTCTGGGTGCCGTAATAGGAACATTCTTAATCAATCTCTGCGAGTACAATCTCAGCTCAGGCGCACTTGTTGACATATGGCAGTATATTCTCGGTGCTATTTTCTGCCTTGTAATACTGTTCTTTAAATCAGGTATTATCGGCATATTTACAAAGCAGCTTCCGGCACTTTTCAGAAAGCTGAAAGGGAAAAAGGAGGTAACGGAAAATGCCTAAAACTGACAGCAACACAGTTCTTGCGATAAAAAATATTTCGGTTGAATTTGATGGTTTCAAAGCGCTTACCGATGTAAGAGTGGACGTAAAACGCCACACTATTCACTTTTTCATAGGACCGAACGGTGCAGGTAAAACGACACTGCTTGACATTATATGTGCAAAAACAAAGCCGACAAGCGGAACAGTTCACTTTTATCCCGAGGGGCGTGATTCAATGCGCCTTACGGGAATGAAGGAATACAAGATAGTAAACGAGGGAGTAGGAAGAAAATTTCAGGTGCCTTCTGTATTTATCAATCTTACGGTTCAGGAAAATATGATTTTGTCGCTCAAGGGGCATAAGGGCGTAATTGACTCAATGTTCAGAAAGCAGACAAAGTCCGAACTTGCAAGAATAAATGAAACTCTTGAAAAAGTCGGTCTTGCAGATAAGGCAGGCGTTAAAGCAGGCTCACTTGCACACGGTCAGAAGCAATGGCTTGAAATTGCAATGCAGCTTGTTCAGAGGCCCGAAATAATTATGCTTGACGAGCCTGCGGCAGGCATGGGCAAGCCCGAAACCTTCAAGACGGGCGAGCTTTTAAAGGAAATCAAAAAGGAATGTACCATTATTGTTGTTGAGCACGATATGGATTTTGTAAAGCAGATTGCTGATACAGTAACGGTTCTGCACGAGGGTAAGGTGCTTACCGAGGGCAAGGTTGAAGATGTGCTTGCAAACGAAACTGTTCAGGCAGTTTATCTTGGCAGAGGCGGTGAACGTGATGCTTAATATCAGCAAAATGAATTCATATTACGGAGAAAGCAATATTATCCGTGACCTTGATTTGAATGTTGAAAACGGAAAAATCTGCTGCCTTATCGGCAGAAACGGCGTAGGCAAAAGCACTACGCTGAAAAGCATAATGGGACTTGTAAAAACTCCGAGCGGCTCAATAAAGCTTGACGGAAAAGAGCTTATAAAAATGCCGACCTATGACAGAGTGAAGTGCGGAATAGGCTACGTTCCTCAGGGACGTGAGATTTTCCCTCAGATGACGGTACAGGAAAACATCAATCTTGGACTTCAGCCAGTAGGCGGCAAGGGAACAGTTCCCGATTATATTTATGATTTATTCCCGATTCTTCCGAAATTTGCAAAGCGCAAGGGCGGCGACCTCTCAGGCGGTCAGCAACAGCAGCTTGCAATAGCAAGAGCGCTTGTTGCAAAGCCGAAAATACTTATTCTTGATGAACCGACAGAGGGTATTCAACCCTCAATTATTGAAGATATAGGCGTTGCAATACGCAAGGTCAACAAGGAGTTGGGAATAACCGTGCTTATAGTTGAACAGTATCTTCAGTTTGTACTCGGTATTTCCGACTATATTTATGTTATGGAAAAGGGCGAAGTTGTAATGCAGGGTAAAACCTCTGATTTGTCCGCCGAAGAAGTACAAAAGAAAATGACATAATAATTAGCTATCTTTCCTCTATTTAACGATTGCGGAGAAGTGCGGGTTTTTATTCGTACCCTTCTCCGTAATTGTTGCATAAAATGTCGGTTTTTTAGGGGAAATATCTGTTTTTTCCGGTTGTTAAAAAAGGACGGCTATGCTAAGATAAAAATGCTGATATAAGTTTAATAAATCTATAACAGATTAGCGATGGGGCTGATTTCTATTAAAGAAGTCGGTCTCGTTTTGTTTTATTAAGAAGGAGGTCAACAGGTATGCATTTAACACCAAGAGAAAGCGAAAGATTAATGGTTTCTAATATGGGAGACTTGGCAGCCAGAAGAAAGGCAAGAGGGGTAAAACTTAATTATGTTGAAAGTATTGCTTACATTACGGCAGACATATATGAACGAGTTCGTGACGGCAATATGGGAGTTGCGGAACTTATGGAATATGGTGCTACATTATTGACAAGAGATGATGTGATGGAAGGCGTTTCAGAGATGTTGCCGTCGATATCCATTGAGGCAACTTTCCCTGACGGTACGAAGCAGATCACAATACATAACCCAATAAGATAGAAGCAGAAGAGAAAGAGGTGTTTTAAATGATTCCGGGTGAAATTATTTATAAAGAAGAGGCAATTATAGGTAATATCGGAAGAGAAACCATTGAGTTAGAGGTCAGGAATACAGATAAAAGACCGATAGCAGTTGGCTCTCATATGCATTTTTTTGAAGTAAACAGATTCCTGCAATTTGATCGTGAAGCGGCGTTTGGATATAAACTTGATATTCCCTCAGGCACGGTAATCCGATGGGAACCGGGAGATGTAAAAGTTGTGCGTCTTGTTCCATTCGGCGGCAGGCAGGTTGTGAAAGGATTAAATAATCTTACAAACGGGCAGATATCAGATTACAACAAAGGACAGGCAATGCTAAATGCAAAAATAAAAGGATTTATTAAGGATTAAAAAATATAAGGAGGAGATGTAAGAAATGAGCTTTACAATAGACAGAAAAGCATATGGCGGTATGTATGGCCCAACAGTTGGCGATAAGGTTCGTTTGGCAGATACAGATTTGATAATTGAAATCGAAAAAGATTATGCGGTATATGGCGAAGAGTGTAAATTCGGAGGTTCAAAGACTATTCGTGATGGCATGGGACAGAATTCCGGTATGACCAACAAAGCAGGAGTGCTCGACTTTTGCCTTACCAATGCAATTATCATTGATTATACAGGAATATATAAAGCGGATATCGGAATAAAAGACGGCATAATTGTTGGAATCGGAAAAGCCGGAAATCCCGATACCCAGGATGGAGTAAATCCTAAAATGGTAATAGGAACAGGAACAGAAGTTTTATCCGCAGAGGGATTAATAGTGACAGCCGGAGCTATTGATACACATGTCCACTATATCTGTCCGCAACAGGCGGAAACTGCATTGTATTCAGGTGTGACTACAATGTATGGTGGTGGAGATGGACCGGCAGACGGAACATTTGCAACTACTTGTGCACCGGGTCCGTGGAATATTAAGAAAATGCTGGAAGCAGTAGATGAACTGCCAATGAATTTTATGGTATTAGGTAAAGCTAATTCTTCGCACCCCGATGCACTGGTTGAACAGATTGCGGCAGGAGCATGCGGACTTAAATTGCATGAAGACTGGGGAACTACGCCGGCAGCGATTGACTGCTCTCTTTCGGTTGCCGACAAATACGATATATCTATTGCTATTCACACTGATTCAATTAATGAATGCGGAAATGTAGAAAACACGATTCAGGCATATAACGGCAGAACTATTCATACCTTTCACACAGAAGGTGCCGGAGGCGGTCATGCTCCGGATACTATGGTAATGGCAGGAGAATCAAATGTTATTCCATCCACTACTACACCTACAATTCCTTATACAGTAAATACATATGATGAACATTTAGATATGTTAATGGTATGTCACCATATGGACAGCGATATTCCGGATGATATTGCTTTTGGTAAATCTCGTATTCGTAAAGAAACCATTGCGGCAGAAGATGTACTTCATGATATGGGTGCCATTTCTATTATTAACTCAGATTCACAGGCAATGGGCCGTCCGGCGGAAGTAATTACAAGAACATGGCAGTTAGCGGATAAAAATAAAAAGCAGCGTGGAAAGTTACCGGAAGAAACAGGAGATAACGATAATTTCAGAGTAAAGCGCTATATTGCCAAGTATACAATTAATGCGGCATTAGCCACCGGTACAGCGGATTATATCGGCTCAGTGGAAGTTGGAAAAATGGCAGATTTGGTGGTATGGAGACCGGATATGTTTGGTGTAAAGCCTGAAGTTATTGTTAAAGGCGGATTTATGATTGCGGCTAAAATGGGAGATGCAAATGCTTCAATTCCGACACCGCAGCCAATAATTATGAAGTCTATGTTTGGTGCGTATGGAAAAGCCCGTGCAAAAACATGTGTTACCTTTGTATCACAGTTGGCATATGATAATGACATAAAAGGTGAGTTGGAATTAGAAAAAACGGTATTGCCGGTAAAAGGATGCCGTTCAATCGGAAAAAAAGATATGATCTTCAACAACGCTACTCCAAAGATTGAGATAGATCCTGAAACAAAAAAGGTTAAGGCAGATGGAGTTGAAATAACTTCAGAGCCGGCTGAAACACTCCCAATGACACAGTTATATTATCTGTTTTAATCTATTTGCAGGAAGGCTATAAAATTATGTGTAAATAATCATTTTATCAATAACAAACAGCAGATTGCGGTGCAGAATTAAGCCGACACGAGTATTTTCAAAGTTTCTGATTTTGGAACTTTGAAGATGTTTGTGTCGGCTTTTTGTCTTGTGATAAATACTTAAATCAAAATATAAAAATTTCAAACCTGAGGGTACACTTATCTTTGTGTACTCGAATTTATGTGGGTTTGTGCAATTCCTTTTTATATTAGCCCTTATTGCACTATGCAGAAAGGAGTAAATAGTGTCTCTGCTGAACCGGAAAGCCTGTCTTTCTTGATAACACAAGGCTTTGTAACGGTGAAGCAGATTTTTCGGGAATCGGATTTTTTGAAAATTATACTCATATCGGATTTATTTATTTCTACGGTTACGATAAGCCCAGAATAATTTCCAATAAAGAAATTTCGACATTCGTAACTCAGGCAAAATGCGGATATATTGTGCGCTTTATGGGGAATTCAGCCGACAAGCTTTATAGATACGCTGAAAATTTAATTCTACACACACGTCAAATGAGGAATTGATATGAAAGAAAATGCGGTTCACACTCACATATTGTCGGATGGAAGAGTGGTAAAACATGTTCATTCCGATGCAGAGAAAAAGGCAGTGGTAAATCGACTTGCTAAGGTTATAGGACACCTTGAAAGCGTAAAAAGAATGGTTGAAAACGATTATGACTGCAGTGATGTCATAATTCAGCTTTCGGCAGTTCGCTCTGCGCTCAACAATGCCGGAAAAATAATTATAAAAAATCATATAGATCATTGCATTGTGGAAGCAGTAAAAGAAGGTGACAATGAAACAATCGAAAAGCTTAACGACGCCATTGACAGATTTATAAAATAGTGAAAAATATTATTAAGATTATCAGGTAATAAAGCTCCGATTTGGAAAAAATCATTCCGAATCGGAGCTTTTATTGTTTTACAACCAAATTGCAGAAAAATATCAAGACTTATCAAAAAGTCGGAACGGCACAAGGAAAATCCCTGTGCCGTTTGTGTCTTATATTTGTCTTATCAGGCAGTTAATCGTTTAATTAATAATTTTTACTGATAATGTTTATAAATATCACTCTGACTGCATAAGCAAGCTCTTCAACAAAAAAGTCTTCGTCCCCAAAACGTAGATTTAATTCAGCATTTCTTACTGCGTTTTTTGCTCGGTAAACGTCTGACACTTTATACTCTTCAGCAGTCGGAGCATTATCCTGACGTACTTTTAAATAATTTTTACAGCGTTTTCCTTCCTCGCTGAATGCAAATGTGTAGTAATGCAGATTCCCGTTTGCTTCAAAGAAAAAATCCTGCAAGCCGTCAGCACCTGAAAATTTTCTTGTGTATGAGTGAATTCCCTGTACTGTTTTGTAAATTTCCCTGTATTCATATTCCGAAAGGAATATGTTGCTGTTAATGGCTTGGTAAATATTATTGAATTCACTTCTGTAGAATTCGCAAGCGTCTTCTTCACCGATGTCGGTGCCGGGAATGTTGTTGAAATTATCGCTTTCTCTGAGCGAATATATTATCCTGAGCAGCGGATTCAGTATATCATTGATAATCATTTCATTACATTTGGTCTGCATAATTTTGTTGAATTGATTTGACGTGTCAGATGTTGTAATAGTTCTTCTTTCCATAGCAATTCTCCTTTTTAATATCAATTTGTTCAGCTGACATTGATTATTATAACAATGTATTAGGCGGAGATTTCCGCTTAAAACTTAATTTTTTAATATTTTTTATTTAAAATTTTTTGCAGAAAGTTGGAAAAAACCGAGCAAATATATGGTACAATATATTCAGAAACGGAGGAAAGAACGTGAAAGAAGAAAAAGAAAGATATTCAAAGCTTGAAAGAGCGTTTAAGATACTGGAATATTTAAAAGTAAATTCCGACAGCGAGCACACCGTTACACAGGCGGCGCTGCGAAGAGAGCCTGAAATTGAGCCGTATCTGGGCGATAAAGAAACTTACAACGACACGATTGTAAAAATGGCTATGGCTTTGAATTCTGATGAATACGGAGTAAAGCCTGAGGACGAATGGAAGCTTGTTTTTAAAGATTTTATCAAAAAGTACGGCGAAAATTCACTTGATGAAAGCGACTTTGAAGATGATGACGCTAATCAGACAATGAGAATTCGAGGACTGTATTATAATCACACTTTCTCATATGACGAAATTAACAGTATGATTGAAAGTATTTTGTTTTCAAAAACGGTAGACACCGAGTCAGCGAACAGGATAATTGAAAAGATTGAAAGAAACCTGACGACTAAGTTCTATAAGAAAGGTGCAAAGAATATTTGCAGGGTAAAAGAGCCTGTGCTTGCCGACATAGAAACCCTGCGTAAAAATCTTCTGAAAATTCAGCGTGCTATTGATGACGGCGTGCAAATCAGCTTTACTTTTAACGGCTATGACAGGAACAAAAAGCTTGTGCCGAATCATAATAAGAAAGATACTGTCTGTCCTTATTATATTGTTGCAAGCGGTGGAAGGTACTATCTGCTTGCATGTAAAGAGCTTGTTGTCAGTGAGAAAACAATCAGAAATATGTCAATATGGCGTATTGATTTAATGTCAGAAATCGAAATTCCCGAGCGTGATGACAAACGTAATATAAACGGAATTCCGTCAGTCAGCAAGTGGAGGGTTGATAATCTTCCTCAGTCGTGGAGCGAGGATTTTCAGTTATCTCACCTGAATATGTCCTTTGACAATCCCGTAAAGATTAAATTAAGAGTCAAAAGTCCGAAAGAAAAGGATAATCCGTCAAAGCCTTTGCGTGCAGACTACACTTTTATGTACGATTGGTTTGGCGATACATTCAAATACATAAGAACAGAAGAAACCGAGCCTTATGACGATATAGTTGAAGTAAAATGCAGTCCGTACGCTATGGTAAACTGGGCGTTGCAGTACAGCGACAGGGTAGAGGTTATTGAGCCTGAGTCGGTCAGAAATATGGTTATTGAAAAGGTTATGAATCTTAATAGAAAATATATGGATAAGTAAATTTGATTGATTTTGTTATGTTGTTATGATAATATAATGGTAGATTATTTGGGGGTGAGAGTATGGAATATGACTGCGGATTTGTCAAAGAAAACAAGTGGTTTCGCTACAGGGCAGGTGCGATAATTATTGAGGACGGGTATGTGCTTTTTGTCGGCAACGAGCGTGACAATTATCTCTACTCCGTCGGCGGTGCAGTACATATCGGTGAATCAGCCGAGGACGCCGTAAAAAGAGAGGTTTTTGAGGAAACAGGAGCACATTATGAGATTGACCGAATTGCTTTTATTCACGAAAATTTCTTTAAGGGCAGTGAAAGCCTTGACGGGCTTGATTGTCACGAAATTTCAATTTACTTTTTGATGAAGCCGAACGGAAATCGCAATTTAACCTGCAACAGCATTACGCAGACGGGAGAAAGGGAAAGCCTGCATTGGATTCCCATTGACAGGCTCGGCGAGTACAAAGCCTTTCCGACGTTTTTAAAGGATAAAATCAACTCTATCGGAAACGAAATTGAGCATATCATAACACGTGAGTAATTCAAATTAGCTTTTAAATGATTAAAAAAGAGGAATTGCAATGAAAAAATACATAAATATATCTTTAATTTACGCAATCGGCGCAATGACAGGTGGAGTTTTCTACCGTGAATTTACAAAATTTAACGGCTTTACCGGCAACACAAGCCTTGGCAAGGTGCACACGCATTTGTTTCTGCTGGGTATGATTGTGTTTCTGCTCGTTGCATTGTTTGCAAAGCACTGCGACTTAAAGAGCCGTAAATCGTTCAAAGCGTTTATGTGTGTTTATAACATAGGCGTACCGCTGACATCTGTAATGATGCTGGTAAGAGGAATTGTTCAGGTGCTGAATATCTCGCTCACTTCCGCAATGAACTCGGCAATATCGGGTATTGCAGGAGTAGGGCACATTCTGACGGGTGTCGGCATAATTCTGCTTTTGCTTTCGCTGAGAAAGGCTGTCAAAAAATAAACCTATGTACAAAAAAACGGGCAGTTCAATTGCGAACTGCCCATAATTTTTTATAAAGTTAAACAGGGACTATCAAATTGATAATCCCTGTAAATCTGAAAATTGTTATATATTTCTGCTCATAAGGCTGTGAAACTTAATTTCACCTGTTCCGAGCGATTTCTGCACATCAATGATTCTCTGATTTGACGAGCCTCTGAAAGCAAGGCTTATGTCATATAAGTCCTGAACAAACTCGCCGTCAACGAGCACGTCAATCAGCGACAGCATTTCGTCGGTAAATTCACACCTTGCACGGCTTTCGCTCAAAAGCTCCCTGTCGAAAAGATAACCCGTGTAGCACCAGATAGTTTTGTTCGGCAGTTCGTTTCTTACTCTGCGTAGAAAGGGGAGAAGTACCTCTTGATTCTGCGGCTCAAACGGTTCGCCGCCGAGAAGTGAGAGTCCGTCGATATAGTCGGGAGAAAGGCACTCAATTATATAATCCTCGGTTTCCTTTGTGAAAGGCTTGCCGTATTCAAAACTCCACGTTTCGGGGTTGAAGCAGTTTTTGCAGTGGTGGGTACAGCCCGAAACGAACAGAGAAACTCTTACGCCCTCGCCGTTTGCGATGTCGTAATTCTTGATTTCACCGTAATTCATCAGAGGTGAAGCACCCTTTCCTTGATTTCCTGCGTTCTGCCCTGATTCCAGAACTGCGTGCCGATGTAGCCGCAGGTCCTTCTTGCTACGTTCATCTTGTCCTGGTCACGGTTATGACACTTCGGGCACTCCCAAAGGAGCTTTCCGTCCTCTTCAACAATGCCGATTTCGCCGTCGTAGCCGCATACCTGACAGTAGTCGCTCTTTGTGTTGAGCTCGGCGTACATAATGTTGTCGTAGATGAACTTGATAACCTGT
>JBJFHX010000095.1:0-3510 GCA_051893995.1 Ruminococcus sp. | reverse complement strand
CTAAGGCAGGTAAGATTGAGTACCGTCTTGACAAAACAAACATCATTCACTGCCCCATCGGCAAGGTAAGCTTCGGAACACAGAAGCTTAACGAGAACCTCGATGCTCTTATGGACGCTATCGTTAAGGCTAAGCCTGCTGCTGCAAAGGGTCAGTATATCCGTTCAGTTGCCGTTACTTCAACAATGGGACCGAGCGTAAGATTGAACCCCACAAAGTTTGGTGTTTAATTACAATTTTATCTGATATTTACACAATAGTGTGAATATAAATTCGCTGTTCTAAAGACAGCAGGTGCTTTAAGCATAAAGGGATTTCCCACCTGCCGAGGAAGATGCAAATTACTTATTGTATTTTTGCAGCCGTCCGAGGCTTCGGGCGGCTGTTTTTTATGAACTGCGTAATACTCTTTTTCATTTCGGAGGTGAAATAATTGCCAAGTCAAAGTGTTTTAGAGCAGAAGAAAGCAATCGTTGCAGAGCTTTCCGAAAGACTTAAAAACTCTGTAACTGGTGTTGTTGTATGCTATGAGGGTATCAACACTGAGGACGACACAAAGCTCAGAAAAGAGCTTCGTGAGAACAACGTTCAGTACACAGTCGTAAAGAACACACTTCTTTCACGTGCATGTGACGAAGTTGGTCTTGAGGACTTAAAGCCCGTTCTTGAGGGTACAACAGCTATTGCAACAAGTGACAGCGAATACGCTGCCGCAGCAAGAATTCTTTGCAACTACGCAAAGGATCACGACAACTTTAAGGTTAAGTCGGCTTATCTTGACGGTGCTGTTATTGATATGGATACAATCGTATCTCTTTCAAAGCTCCCGACAAGAGATGTTCTTCTTGCAAACGTACTCGGTGCATTCCAGGCACCTATCGCATCCTTCGCACGTGCCGTACAGGCTATCGTTGACAAGGGTGGTGTAGAAGCTTGCGCAGCTGAAGCTGAAGCAGCTCCTGCAGAAACAGAGGCTCCCGCAGAGGAAGCTCCTGCAGCAGAATAATCTGCAAATTATTAATTTAAAATTAACTACATTTATATCGGAGGTAAATTAAAATGGCATCAGAAAAAATTACTGCTATTATTGAAGAATTAAAAGGCCTCACAGTTCTTGAGCTTTCAGAGCTCGTTCACGCTGTAGAGGATGAATTTGGCGTATCCGCTGCTGCTGCAGTTGCAGTTGCAGGTCCTGCTGATGGCGGCGCAGCAGCTGCTGCTGAGCAGACAGAGTTCGACGTTGTACTTAAGGGTGCAGGCGGCAACAAGATTGCTGTTATCAAGGTTGTTCGTGAGCTCACAGGTCTTGGTCTTAAGGAAGCAAAGGCTCTCGTAGACGGTGCTCCTAAGACAGTTAAGGAAGCTGTTTCTAAGGACGACGCTGAAGCTATGAAGGCAAAGCTCGAAGAGGCTGGCGCAGAAGTAGAATTAAAGTAATTCACTTATCCGAAAAAATCACGGCTGTCCGTTGTGGGCAGCCGCTTTTGTTTTGTCTGATAACTTATTCATAGTCAGCTAAAATTTGATATATCTCAACTCTTTTAGTACCATCAACTGCATAAGCATCAAGCGTGATTGTCTGATTTGAGGGTAAAAAGGATTCATAAAAACTAGCACTACCTATGTAGTTATCAAGGACATCATAACAAAGAACTCTTATGGATATGTAATCAAGATTCTGATTTGATTTATTTGTTACATCGCAATATATTTTATCACTATAGGTGTCATGTTCTAATTTTATATCAGATAGTTTTAAAGTATCTTTTGCAATTTGTTTTTCTCTTTCAGTTTCTTGTTTTGAATTGCTATTAACGTTAGAAATACTATTATTTGTAAAGTTTAATAATAGACTAACGGACATTAAGCATACAAGTATTCCGGAAAGTATTAGGTTTGTTATTTGTATCCATTTATGTGATTTATTAGTAGTATTAGGTTTTTGGATGTTCCTGTAACAACTTTCACATACAACGGAGGTTTCTTTTCCATTATTAATTTGAAATGAATTTCCTAGTATTTCTTTTCCACAATTAGCACAATACATAATAAGCTCTCCTTGGTTATTTTATTAAATAATAACATTTGTTTAATATATTGTCAATATACTACAATTATTTATTAATAAAAAATATATAAATAATTGATTACAAAATTTTGGCTTTATCTCTTCTTGTTTGACAGCATAAATTCATAATGCTATAATCGTACTGTAGAAAAGATTTCAGATTTTGGAGTTTATAAGAATGGATAATACAAATTGCCCTTGCAAAAGGACAAAATGTGAAAGATACGGTAATTGTATCGCTTGCAGAGAACACCACAACAATAAAAAATCATTGACATATTGTGACAGACTTAAAAAGAAAGAACATAGAAAAGCTGACAGGCAGAGAAAAAGAGAACGATAATTTACATTAGGGAGTTACCTGAATATGATATTTCAAATAATCGCAATTATAATTCTGGCTGTATTTTATGGGTGTTATTTCATAAAGATGATTAGTCAGAGGAGAAAAGGAATACAGACCGACCAGATCGGAAAAGGAAAAGTTGGCTTTGTAAAGTTTATTGAAGTTACAATGAAAATAATAACTATCATTGTACCTTTGGCAGAAATTGTCTGCATTATTCTGAATACATCTGTTTTGCCTGTATGGGCGAGAATAGTTGGTATCTGCATAGCCGTTACGGGATTAGTGGTATTTATTACCTCGGTTGTAACAATGCGTGACAGTTGGAGAGCAGGCGTATCCAAAACAGATAAGACAGAGCTTGTGACGAGCGGTATTTACAGTTTCAGCCGAAATCCTGCATTCCTCGGCTTTGACCTTGTATATGTAGGTGTTTTATTGATGTTTTTTAATTTGATACTGTTCATAATTTCGGTATTAGGAGTTATTATTTTTAATTTGCAGATAGTAAACGTAGAAGAGGATTTTTTGATTGATACTTTCAGAGAGGAATATATAAATTACAAGAAAAAGGTTTGCCGGTATTTTGGACGAAGATAAATCCCGTATTAAAGACTGCTTATGAAAGGAAAAGTAATGAAGCTTGAAGATATAAAAAGCTATTGTTTAAGCAAGCATAAAGCATATGAAACTTATCCGTTCGGTGAAATTCCGATATGCTATAAGGTGAACAACAGAATATTTGCGCAGATTTATCCCAAAACGGAGGATTTTAAAATCACGCTGAAATGTACTGCCGATGTCGGAGATTTTTACAGAAGAATGTATCCTGATGTCGTAGTCAGAGGTTATCATTGTCCGCCTGTTCAACAGCCTTATTGGAATACAGTTTATATGACTGATTTTCCCGATGATGAGCTTATTAATATGATTGACCACGCATATGATACTGTAGTAAAAAGCTTCAGCAAGAAAATTCAGAAACAGATAACGGAAGAATAAAAATCAACCTGTTCTGAGATAAAATTAAGTTAAAACTATTGACAAACAAAATAGGCTGTGATATAATAATCTGCGTTGACTGATAAGACACGGC
>JBJFHX010000094.1:0-14524 GCA_051893995.1 Ruminococcus sp. | reverse complement strand
GCTATATTACAAACGTTTCCTCTATATCCGTAGGGGACGGCATCCTTGACGTCCCAAAACGTTACCGATATATCAATCTATAATTCGGGCATCCGTTTTTACCAAAATAACCGACTTTTCCACTCGAAATGCGTGTCGAGGCACTCTAAATTATAGTTTAGCTTATCGGAATTAAAAACGGATAGAGTATTATTTCACTTTATATTATTTTATCCTATACAATCCTTATAGTCAATAAAAAAAGCAAGAAAAAGCGGCTGCCGTTTTCAGCAGCCGTCTGAGTTTGTATAAATTATTCTGTAGCCTTGTACTCAAGATTTACAATATTTGTGCCGTCAGCGTTGTTGATGTTGATGACAACTGCTGCACCGTCAATTCCGACTTCCTTCTTAATCTGATTAGCAAGGGTTTCAAATGTAGAAGCTAAAGAATCAAAAGCAGTTTCAAGCTGAGTCTTTACAGTTTCAAGAGTTGCGTCGTCAATCTGAGTCTTGTAAGTAAAATCAAATACTAACTTTTCACCCTCAGCCTTAACGTCGATGTCGAGCATTGACTCGAATGAAGACGTCATTGAGCTGATCTGCTCCTTAACGGTATCAGATTCAATGTAGCTCTTAAGCTTCTGTTCGGGTGTTTCTCCGCAAGCGGTAAGACCGAATACGGTTGTTATCGCAACAAGAACTGCAACGATAGATAATGCGAGTTTTTTCATTGTTCTGTCTCCTCATAAATATAATTTGAAATATTTTCATATTTCCGGTTAATTATAGTCTTATTTGCAAAATTTGTCAATATCAGAACAATATTTCTTAAGATTTACACATTTATTTGCATTTTTTATTTTTCATTGTATTCAAATTGCCTTGTAAATTCCTTGGTTTCACTGTTGCGCAGAACTGCACTCTGGTGCTGTTCAAGTATGCTCGTGATTGCGCTTAAGTCAATCCAGATTTCGTTTTCGCTCTCCTTTTGCTTTTCGTTAAAAACAAGCTCAAGTCCTATGTGCAGGTGACTTTCTGTAATGCCGTTGGTGTTTTCTGTGTCGCTGTAGCCTGTTCTTCCGACATAGCCGATTACATCTCCTGCCTTCACCGTATCGCCCTCTTTTAAGTTTTCGGCGAACGGTCTGTTTTGCCGCAGATGTGCGTAATACCAGTACCGTTTGTTGTCGTCTGAGCGTATGCCGATTCTCCAGCCGCCGTAGCGGTTCCAGCCCATACACTCAACCTTTCCCGATTCAACCGCAATTACGGGTGTTCCGACTGCCGCCATCATATCGTGACCGAGATGAGGTCTTGTGTATCCGTAGGTTCGTAAAGCTCCGAAATCATCGTAGCAGGAGTAGGGAAAAGTCTTTGCAATAGGAGAAAACCAGCGTATACCGTACTTCTGCTCCATAACCTTATTTCCGCTGTCGTCCTCACGTTCTTCCTCATATGCGCCCACCATTCCGTTTAATGCCGCACCGTAAGCCTCTTTATAGTAGGAATAGTATTGCATATCCTTTGTAAGGCTTTCTTCACTTTCGCCGTCCGAAAGCTTCTGGGCAAAGTCGGTCATATCGGAGTATTTGTACTTTGAAAAATCACCGCCGTATTTTGCCCCGAGATAGGCAAGCAGGGTTATGAAATCAAGCTTGTTCTTCTCGCTCTGAGAAGAAATATCAAGGTCAATAGCTGATTGCAAAGCAGATTTTGTTACGTTGAATTCAACGTATTTTATGTAGTTGCTGTCGGTTATGTCACGACCGCCGAAAAGCGTCATAAGTGAAATTGCAATCACCAGAACGCCCATAAATACACATAAAGCTCTTTTCATACGCATCACCGAAAAACACTGTAGTCTGTCGGGACAGATTATCCCGTGTTAGCATAATATGATTTTCGGAGAGGATTTAGAAGTTTTCATAAAGCAAAAACGGACGGTGTGTGCCGTCCGTTCAGTATGAAAAATCAGTGTAATAATTTTTGTATGTAATCTCTGCCAAGCAGTCTTTTAAGCTCAAAATCCTTTTCAATTTCGGCAAAAAAGCGGATATTGTTTTCAAGCATAGCCTCTGCAAAATGCGTGAGTCTGCCGTAATTTACAAACAAGCTCTCAAGCTTTTGCTGCTCTGAGTCGTTAAGTTTTTCTTTAAGCTCTGCAATATTGCCGTGCTTCATTTTGTCATAAAGCAGAATTTTGTATGCGCTTATCAGATTCATAATCAGATTGCCGCATTTCTCGTTGCCTTTGTGCTTGAGATAAAAATAAGCAAGATTTGTAAAGTCCATATTCGGGAATTCACCGTAAATGTTTGAAAACTCGTTGCTCTTGCCTGCATATTCAATCAGCAGATTGCAGTTGTAAACCATTCTCTTGGCGTAGTCCTCTACAGAGCTGTAAAAAAACAGCCTGTCATACTCCGATTTTAAAATATCAAGGCATATCTTAAAAAATCTTTCGGAATTATCCAATCCGCAGTCAACGGGTATATTCAGACTGTCAGCAATCATTCTGAAAGTGTACAGACAATTTTTACTTCCCGAGATTGTATCTTCGTCAACATAGAAGTCGGGCAGTACACGGTAAATTATATCAATATCTTCACATTGTTTCCCTGGCTTTTCAATTAATTCAACATAAGAAAACAAGCCGTTTTTGTAACCTGCAAAACAGCTGCCGCACCATTTTATACCCTTGTCTGCAAAAAAGTTTTCAAATGCGCTTTTGAAAGCTTCGGAAACCTGCGTTGGAATCATCGGCAAAAACTCCCGTCTGTTTTGTCGGATACTAATAATACTGCTGTTATTCCATTTTAAGGTAAATTGAATTTATGTCAATAGCGTTTGCAAAAACGACCTGTTTTTTGACAAAAATGATAATTATTCAAACGGGTCGTTGGTGTCACGCTTGTCGGAAATTTCATAGATTTTCAGGTTGTTGTCGCCGTCGCACACAGCAAGAAAAATATCCTTTTGCTTTAAGCCCTTGATTTTTAGCTGTCGGTTAAGCCAGTCGGTGTTGTTGCCCGTGCTTTTAAGGTTCTTTTCAAACACCTTGCCGTCTGAAATTACAACGACTTCGGGACGTGTGCGGTTTACTCTGATTTTCATATCAAAAGGCGTGACGGGACTTTTGTTGCTTTTGACAAGTACCGAGAGCTGACCGTTCTGCTCAAGGTAAGCCGTTTCAATGTCCTCAAGGCAGAAATATCCCTTGTTGCGGAGCATTGAGAGAAATTCGTTCATATCAATTTTTGCCGTCATAAGGTTTTTCTTGTAAATTTTGCCCCTGTCGTAAAGCACGATAGTTTTACCCGTAAAAAATCGTCTTAGAGCGATTGATTTCTGCGAAAGGTAGGAGAGCAGAATTACTACAGCCGCATAAATTATCAGCGCAATAAGGCAGTCGAAAAATTCATCAAAGCCGTTTGTAGCCATTTCTGCGGCGATTGAACCGATTGTGATTCCGTTGATATAGTCAAACAAATTCAGGTTAGCCATCTGCTTGTTGCCGATTAGCTTTGAAAGAATGAATAAAACAAGCAGTGATACGGGTGCGGTAATCAGAGCATGCCAAAAGTCCATAATAATCCCTCCGAGAGATTATTATGGACTTTTATTTTATTAATATGCATTTTTAAACAGGTAAATTACCAAGGTTTGATTGTTCCTGTCAGCTCAGTAACACTCTTCAAGCCGTTTTCATCGAGGAAACGGTTGATTCCCTCGTTAATCTTAATCGGTGCATACGGGTCGGAGAAGAATACCGTTCCGATTTGCAGAGCAGACGCACCTGCAATCAGCATTTCTACGGCGTCCTGCCAAGTTGAAATTCCGCCCATTCCGATTATCGGAATATTTACGGCACTTGCAACCTGCCATACCATTCTCACAGCTACGGGGAAGATTGCAGGGCCGCTCATTCCGCCTGTGTTGTTGCGGATAATCGGACGGCGGGTGTTGATGTCAATTCTCATTCCCGTAAGGGTGTTTATCATTGAAATTGCGTCTGCGCCGCTTGCTTCTGCCGACTTTGCAATTGAAACAATGTCGGTTACGTTAGGGCTTAATTTAACGATAAGAGGCTTTGTGCAATGTCTGCGCACTGCGTCGGTGATTGCTCCGACAGACTCACAGCTTGTTCCGAACTGAACGCCGCCGCTCTTTACGTTGGGGCAGGAAATGTTCATCTCAATCATATCTATGTCGGTGTCGCTGAGCTTTTCAGCCATTTCGCAGTATTCCTCGGGAGTGTTGCCTGCGATGTTTGCAATAACAACGGTATTCTGCTGTTTAAGCCAGGGCAAGTCCTCTTTGATGAACACGTCAACGCCCGGATTCTGCAAGCCGACTGCATTGAGCATACCTGACGGAGTTTCTGCAACTCTGGGAACAGGATTGCCGTCACGGCGTTTGAGCGTGATACCCTTGCAAGAAATTCCGCCGAGGTTTTCAAGCGGATAAAATTCACCGTATTCACGGCCGAAGCCGAATGTACCCGAAGCGGCAATAAGCGGATTGTTAAATTCTACTCCTGCAATTTTTACAGATAAATCAGCCATTAAAATACAACCTCCTCTGCGTTGAATACGGGACCGTTTTTGCAGACGTGCTGCATAATCTCCTCACCGTTTTTCCTTACCTTTACGGCGCACACAAGGCAGGCGCCGATTCCGCAGGCCATTCTCTCCTCAAGAGAAATCTGGCACGGCTTGTTGTTTTCCTTACAAACTGCTGCAACAGCCTTCAGCATAGGAGTGGGACCGCAGGCACAAACCTCGTCAAATTTGTTGATTTTTTCCTTTAAAATATCGGTTACAAAGCCGTGAACGCCTGCACTACCGTCGTCGGTTGCAAGCACAAGCTCTGCTCCTGCTTTTTTGAAATCGTCCTGCAAAATCACAAGCGACTTGTTGCGAAAGCCTGTTATTACAAGCGGATTTTCGGTCTGCTTTGCGGTGTAGAGCATAGGGGGAACGCCGATTCCGCCACCGATAAGGCAGTAACGCTTGCCCTTTTCAATTTTAAAGCCGTTGCCGAGAGGAGCAAGAATATCAACGTCAGTGCCCTCTTTCATCTCGGACATCAGCCTTGTGCCCTCGCCCTTGACCTGATAGACAAGCCTTAACACTCCGTTTTCGCTGTCGCATACCGAAATCGGACGGCGCAGAGTTTTTGACGGCACATAAACGTGAGCAAACTGACCGCATTTTGCAAGCGGAGCAAGTTCCTCGTTTTTTACCCTCATATCAAAAATACCCTCAGCAATTTCTTCGTTTGAAATCAGCTGAAACTTCTGAACATCGTACTTCATTTTATCCTTTCTCCTTATATATATTCAAGAAAAACTGTAATTACATTAACTTCTTTACTTCTGTAAACAAGAGCCTCTTCATTCAGATTAGGATTATACCAGTTTGCAAGGTTTGCATCGGAAATCCACTGAGCAAGATAGCCGTTATATATAATTTCATCGGCAGTAGTTTCAAAATCAAGACTTTCGTCAATTACAAAGTCAAAAAACTCCTCGCCGTCCTTTGCCGCCTGTGCAATTGCATTTGTAACTTCTTCGCTGTCGTTTATATCATCAACAGTCACACAGCTGTAGCTGTAGTAGTAATACTTTGTCCCCGTACAAACGGGTGCGAAAACATTATGATAATACCGGGAGTTTTCATATTCACTTAACGATACTTCGCTGTAGAGCGGAGAAGTGCTGTGTGATTCGGAAAATTTATCGGACGGAAGATTAAAATAGTCATATATCGGGAATTCCATATCTCCGTCGGTGTCGTTCCACGTCACGTCAACCTCGTACCACTCGCCGTCAAGCTTAACATTGTTCCATGCGTGACCTTCGCCGTCGGCTGTCCCCGAAATATTTATACAGTCAACTCCGAGCCTGTTGCACAAAAGCTGAAACGCTCTTGAATATCCCTCGCAAACGGCTTTTTTCTCAACCAATGCACCGTAGGCGTCATTCTCATGACCTTCAAGTTCTTCGGTTTCGGCGGCTTCCTTGTCATAAACGCAGTTGTCAACGAGATAGTCATTTGCATACAGTTCAAGCTCGTAGTCAGTTGCATTCTTTGGTGCACCGTCAACTATTTTATCAACCGTTTTGTTGAATTTTTCCTTTGCCTTTTTAAGCCTGTCAGGGTCAGAGTTGTCGGGCTGAACGCTGTAGCTGAGGAACAACGAGGTGCTGTCGTCATTGTCTATATATTCAAAATCGCTTTTCAGCCAGAAAACCTCGGGGTGGTCATTTTTGTAGGCTTCAACAGCTTCACTTAATTGCATTTCGTTTAGCGGAGCGTCAATGGTAAAATACCCGACTGCGGCAATCTCGGCATACTCGTCAATCTTCATATAAAGCTCCCTTAGCTTGTCCGATGAAAGATTATCGTAGCTGTAGCTTGTTTCAACCTCACGCTGAGGCTCAGGCTCTGTTGAGGATTCTGTAGTTGTCTGAACAGACTCGGTCGGCTTATTGCCGAGAATTCGGTCAAGACCGAAATTGCAGGAGCAGAGCATCACTGCGAAAAGCAAAATAGAAACAGTTGATAAAACAGGTTTTATTATGTTTTTACGCTTAGTAAATTTTAAATTTCTCATAAATTCATTTTACAGTAAATTTTATATTCAGTCAATTGCATTTTCAATATTTTTATGATATATTATTTTTAGTCTGTTCGCAAAATCCAGACTCTAAAAAAATACTACGGAGGAATTTAATATGAAAACAAAATCAACTGTGTACATTGTACAGGCGGCTGTAATAGCCGCACTCTACGCTGCACTGACAATCCTGCAAAACACCCTGTTGCCCGGTACGGCTTCAATGGCGGTACAGTTCAGAGTGGCTGAGGTGCTCACCATTCTTGCAATTTTCACTCCTGCGGCAATCCCCGGACTAACGATAGGCTGTATAATCGCAAATATCAGTTCGCTTTCTGTGCTCGGACCGTACGATATGATTTTCGGCTCGCTTGCAAGTTTGCTTGCGGCTGTGCTGATGTACTTGCTTCGCAACAAGAGATTGTTTAAGCTCCCCATTGCTGCGGCTCTTATGCCTGCGCTTGCCAACGGAATTCTTGTCGGATTTGAGATTGAATTTTTCTTTGTTGAGGGCGGTTTCCACTTCGGCGATTTCCTTTTGCAGGGCGGACTTGTTGCTCTCGGCGAGCTGGGAGTGCTGATTGTGCTCGGACTTCCGCTTGCAAGGCTGATTGAAAAGCACGGCTTTGATAAAAAGCTTCTCGCAATAAAGTAATACTGATTTTAAATATAAAAATAAAAAGATTTTGCAACAAAAAACCACCTGTCCTCGGCAGGTGGTTTTAATATAATCATATTTTTTAAATTTTAATCATCACAAAGCTCTGCGGTGACATTTTAATTTTGCCGTCGACAAATTCTGTATTGCCGAGCTCGTATAGCTTTTCTCCGCTGTAGCTTGTCTTGATTTCGCTTTCAACGCCGAGGGGGTTGAAGAACATTACAAGGGTTCCTCTTCTGTAGAAGAACGGAATCTTGCCGTCCTCGTAAACAAATTCAAGATCGCCGTTGCCCTTTAAGTCATCATATTTGTGACGAAGTGCGATAATATCTGTGACAACCTTGTAAATGCTGTCCTCGTCGTTCTGCTGATTTTCAACAGTCGGAGCATCTGCGCTCTTGTCAACAGGGAGATAAGGCTCGTCGCTTGTTGAGAAACCGAGGTTCTTGCCGCTGTTCCACTGCATAGGAGTACGTGAGCCTGTTCTGCTGAAGCCGCCTTCCTTGCTGACTAAATCCTTCTGGTATCTCATACCGAGCTCGTCACCGTAATAGAGGAACGGAACGCCGGGCATTGTGAAGATAAAAGCGTTGAATAGCTTGATAGCCTTTTTGTCAAGATAAGCCGTAATTCTGGGCATATCGTGGTTGTTTGTCATATAGCTGATATAGCCGTTGTTCTTTGAACGCTCGTAAGCAGGAAGATACTCGTCTGCAAAAGCCTTGATGTTGCCCTTGCCGTTCGGGTTGAAAACAGCCTTGTCGCCCCATTCGCCGCAGCGTGAAAGAATGTTGTAGCCGTTGCCGAAGTGGTCAAGGTAAAAGTCCATATGAAAGCCTGCGTTGTTGATTGCACGGTCGGGAGAACACCACTCCGAAACCATTGCAGCCTCGGGGTACTCCTCGTCGAGCATTTCACGAACGCCTCTCCAGATTTTAGCGGTTGCGATTTTCTCGTCATCGTTTTTAACAAGCGAGTCAGCCATATCAACTCTGAAACCGTCTGCGCCCTTGTCAAGCCAGAAACGCATTACGTCCTTGATTGCTTCAACCGTTGCAAGACAGTCGGGGTGGTCGCAGGGAAGCTGCCATTCGGGGTGGGTGATTTCATAAAAGCCGTAGTTGAGCGCAGGCTGTGAGCTGAAATAGTTTACCATATAGTTGCCGTTGCGCTCGCAGATTCCGCACATCATTCTGTACTCGGGCGGAGCGTCCCAGACGTTCTGGGTGAAGATATAGCGGTTTGAATATTCACTTTCAGCCGCCTTTTTTGCTTCAAGAAACCACGGGTGTTTGTCCGAGGTGTGACCGGGAACGAGGTCGAGAAGAATTTTAATTCCCTTTTTGTGCGCCTCGCTAAAGAGATTAACAAGGTCGTCGTTTGTTCCGTAACGTGCGGCAACCTGCTTGTAGTTGCGAACGTCGTAGCCTGCGTCCATAAAAGGCGAGTCATAAACGGGATTGAGCCAGATTGCGTTACAGCCGAGTCCCTTTACATAGTCGAGTTTTTCAATTATTCCGTTTATATCGCCGATACCGTCACCGTTGGAGTCATAAAAGCTCTGCGGATATATTTCATAAAATACTGCGTCGTTAAGCCAGTTTGGCATAAATAGCACCCTCTCATTATTAATTTACATTACAATTTTATCATTTTAAGTTAGAATTAGCAATATATATTATTAATATTTTCCTGTCATTTTTCCACTAATATTCACTTGCAAAATATATGTATAAATCATAATATGTTAATAGTATTATTTTTTGGAGGAAGGGCTTTGACTGTTGATAAACTCGGAGAAAATAAGGTGCTGATAATTCTATGTACTAAAGATATGGAGGACTTTTCGATTGATTTCGAAAAAATGAACATTTACGACAGTGACTCACGCAAAGCGCTGATAAAAATAATGAAGCTCGGCTGTTCAAAGGCAGGGGTTGAGATTTGCAACAGGAATGTAGATATTGAGGCTCTGCCGTTTGAGGACGAATGTTACATTCTGATTACCGTTTATGAAAAAATCCGCCGCAGCTACAGAATGAAGGACGCGGGGGAGTGCGTCTGTTATTCTCTCGGCGGCAGCGGAAATTTTCTTGATACGCTTGAAAAGCTGTACAGACTCAACGTCTGCTGCAACAGAAATTCGGCATATCTTTATGATGAGAGTTACTATATTGTGTTTGAATATCCGTCAATCCCCAAAAAGCTGAAAAGACTGCTTTCGGAATACGGCAAAAGAAGAATGAGCAGGGTTGAAACAGCACGTATCAGGGAAAACGGAAAATTGATTTGCAGCCACAACGCAATTTTTCAGATAGGAAAACACCTTGTATGATTTTGGAGCTATAAAAACGCTTTCATTTCCCTGATGTTTTCTTCCTCGGTGTCGAGCATTGTTTTGGCAAGCTTGTTTACGTGAGGATCACTTCCGTCATAATTGCGTATATGCCGTGTCATTTTATTCACTCCCATTGTGTTGCCCTTAATCAGCATTTCTGCAATATGCGAGGCCGAGGAGTCACGCTTTAGGTCACGTTCAGCCGCGATACGTGTCATAGTCTTTGTAACCGGGCTTACGTGGTGAATCTCTGCGCCTCGGCTGCGAAGCATACTGTTTGCACAGTGATAGATTTTTCCATACTTTATAAGCTGCTCGCACAGCACGCCGTCAACTCTGCTGTCGTGCAGCTTTTTTCGTACACTCGTAATTCCCTGACAGCCCATCTCGGCATTTTGCAGGACATAAGTAAGCATTTCAACATCGTTAATCATATAAAATCACCTCGTAAGCTATTATCGGCAGTAAATTCTCTTTTATACAGCTTGAAAGATTTTTAATTTTGTGTTTTAATAGTAACGGTGATATTTATGACAAATTCAGAGCTTCATACCGTCAGTTTACTCTTTCCTGACAAAGATGACAGGCGTGTGTGGATTTACGTGCCCGAACATAACGAAAATGAAAAACTGCCCGTAGTTTATATGACAGACGGACAGAATCTTTTTAATGATAACGCAACGCCCTGCGGCTCGTGGGATGTAGTCGGAGCGGTTGAAAATGAAATGAAAAACGGATTGTCGGGGACGGTGATTGTCGGAATTGACAACGGCAACATTTACCGTGACAGCGAGCTTACACCGAAGTGTATCGGTGAAATTCAGCTCAGGGAGCTATTAAACGATATTTTCACTCCGCAGGGTGAAATTTTCGATGATTTTCTGATGAATACGGTTGTTCCGTACGTTGAAGAAAATTTTCCCGTAAGAACGGACAGGCGTGGCAGGGCAGTCTGCGGAAGCTCCTCGGGCGGCTTGATGTCATTCTTTTCGGGAGTGGAGCACAGCGACTTTTTCAGCTTTATCGGTGCATTTTCTCCTGCGTTTCTCTGCTATACAAATGACGACTGGAGAAAATATCTGCTGAATAAAATGACGGACAATATGCCATATCTATATATTTACAGCGGAAACGGCGACGAGCTTGAACAGATGATTTTTGAAAGTGTTGAAGAAATGTACGATTTACTTCCCGAAACAGGCTACCCGTACGATATGATGAACGAGGTAATCCTTTTTGAAAACGAGCATAACGAAAAGGCGTGGAGAGAGATTTTCCCCGATTTTCTGCATACGTTTCTGAGTAATTTATAATTTAGCGTTGGAATTATAACAACATTATTACGACAAACAAACATTTCCGTAGTACGGTGTTAATTCTAAAATTTATCAAATTTGTTATGAAAATAACCACACTCAAATGTAGGGAACGGTCTTGACCGTTCCGAGTCGGTTAAGAGTTGGCTTGTAAATCAGCGGAACGGTCAAGACCGTTCCCTACACTGATTAATTACAAAAGCTGATTTTATATTTCATACAATATGTGAATTTTTAGTTTTATCAATGTAGTAGGGGACGGCTTCCAAGACGTCCCTATGCAAAAATTGCATTGCAATTTTTGCATTATGGCGAACACAGTTCGCCGCTACAATCATTAATTGTGTGAGCCGATAAAATAAAAAAGGCTGTCCTTTCGGACAACCTTTGAATTTTTAATTTATAGGAAATTGCTCCGAAACGGTCGGGCAAAGAAGGTTTGTTAATATCAACCTGTTTGCTCGAACTGCATGTCGAGGCACTCGACTTAAGCGATGATTTCACCGTCAACTGTTCCGCCCAATCCTGCGGCGTTTGACTCGTCGGTGTCGATGTGCATTGCAGGAGCGTAGCTGGGGCTTACACGGATAACAACGTCACCGAAGGTTGTTGCTCTGCCTGTGCTTTCGCCGACCTTAACGGATACAATCTGCTTGTCCTTAAGACCGAACTGCTCTGCTGTTGCAGGGTCAAGATGAATGTGTCTTTTAGCGGCGATTACTCCGCACTTAATTTCAACCTCGCCCTCAGGACCTACGAGCTTACAGCCGGGAGTTCCTGCGATGTCGCCTGATTCCTTAACGGGAGCGGCAATGCCGAGCTTTCTTGCGTCAGTAAGTGAAATTTCAACCTGGTCTGCACTTCTTTCGGGACCGAGGATTGACATTTTCATTTCGCTTTTCGGACCGACAACAGTTACCTTTTCAACACAGGCAAACTGACCGGGCTGTGAAAGGTCCTTTTTATTTGTGAGTGTTGCGCCCTTGCCAAAGAGAGCCTCAAGAGTTTCTTTGGTAACGTGAACGTGATGAGCAGATGTTTCAACCATTACTTTCATTTTATTAAACCACCATTCGTTAAATTTAGCCGTTTGCGGCTTGATATATTTATTTTACTACTAAATTGAACAAATTTCAACGGTTTGTACACGGAAAGGATAATTTTTATGAAGGATAATTTATCTTCATACACTTCAAATGACTATGACAGCCGCATTAATTCTGTATTGCCGTATTACGCAGAATTTCACAATCAGATTCTGGATGTGGCTGAGTGCCTTGGGCTTAGTCGGATAAACTGGCTTGATACAGGCTGTGGAACGGGAAATCTTGCTCAGAAGGTGCTGAAAAAATTTGATACGGTTGATTTAACTTTATGTGACCCGTCAGAAGCAATGCTTGAAAAATCAAAAGACAAGCTGAAAGAATATAAAAATGTGAAGTATGTTAATCTTGCATCTCAACAGCTTGGTTTCGACAATGAATTTGATATTGTAACTGCTGTTCAGGCACATCATTATCTTGACAGAAATCAGCGGGCAAACGCAACTAAAAAGTGTTTTGACGCCTTAAAGGACGGCGGTGTTTATATAACTTTTGAAAATATAGCATTGTCCTGCAATGAATGTGATGAGCTTGGTATGAAAAGATGGAAAAAATACCTCCTGGAGCACGCAAAGAGCGAGGAAGAAGCAGAATCACATATTAAAAGACGCGGTACGGAGGTTCTTCCTGTAACTATAGAGGAACACATCAGCCTGCTTAAAAAAACAGGCTTTAAAGCTGTGGAGATACTGTGGATGTCATATATGCAGGCAGGTTTCTGGGCAATAAAATAAGAAAGGATAATTTTTATGTATAATACTTGGGAAGAATTGAAAACTGCCTGTGAGCAGTGCGAAAAATGCGAGCTTTGCAAAACAAGGCACAACGTAGTTGTCGGCGTGGGAAATGCAAATGCTGAGGTTATGTTTATCGGCGAAGGACCTGGAGAAAACGAGGACTTGCAGGGCGAGCCGTTTGTCGGCAGGGCAGGCAAGCTGCTTGACAAGATGCTAACTGCCGTTGACCTCGACAGAAACAAGAATATCTACATAGCAAATATCGTAAAATGCCGTCCTCCGCAGAACCGTGACCCTAAGCCCGAGGAGCAGGAACAATGCATTGAGTGGCTGAGGGCGCAGGTAAAGATGATTAATCCGAAAATCATCGTGTGCCTCGGCAGAATTGCCGCAGGCAGAATAATCAAGCCGGACATAAAAATCACAAAGGAGCACGGCTTGTGGTTTGAAAAGAGCGGAATACAGATGATGGCTATGCTTCACCCCGCCGCAATTCTGCGTGACCCGAGAAGAAAGCCGGACGCTTTTGATGATTTCTTAAAGCTCCGTGACAAAATCAACGAAATCTGCGACCATACTTATTGATAGTGTGTAGTGGGAAACACAAAACGGGATACCCATTGCGGTATCCCGTTTTAAACATTCTGCAATTTCTGGACTAATGAATGGTCATTGCTGATAAGATATATAAGTTTTACTGCTGTGGGGGCAGGATTTGATTTTCCGCATTCCCAAGCCTCAACCGTACGGCAAGATACACCGAGCATTGCGGCAAATGATTTTTGTGTCATACAAAGCGAATTTCTTACCTGTGCAACATCTATATCGGGTAACGAACGTTTTCTTGCAAATGTTTCAGCCTTTGCTTTACCTTTTTCATATGCAAGAGCTTCATTGAGTCCGTCCATTATGCCGCTGAAAAAATCAGTATTTTTAAAATTGTCTTCTATTTCCTCAATTGATAAAGAGGATTCAAAACGTAAATCAAACATACAATCACTCCTCCTTAATAGCTTCAATCATTGCCTTAATTGCTTGTTTTTGACTTTCTGTCAGATTTTCCTGAACATTTTTAGGATATGCAAAAAGCAGATAAATTTTCTCTTTTTCAAAAATATCGATATAAATTACTCTGCCTCCGCCGCTCTTTCCACGACCGAAAAGCTGAATACGCATTTTTCTTGCGCCGCCTGTACCCTGAATAACAGAACCAAGCTGAGGATTTTCAAGTAACACTTCTTCTAATTGCTTTAAATCATCATCATTTAATCCCATAGCTTTCCAGCAGTTACGAAAAGGCTGAGTAAAAATAAATTCTCTTGTCATACAGTCACTTCTTTTATACGGTAATATCGTACTTTTCTATGATTATTATATACGATTTTATCGTATATGTCAATAAGTATTAAAAAATAAAATGGTCGGACACCGAATCGGTGCACCGACCATTAATTTTAAATTAATAAAATCAGTTGTTGATGAGCTTGTCCTCGTCTGACCAGCTGTAGAGTTTTCTTACTTCCTTACCGATTGTCTCGGCAGGAGCTTCGGCAGCAAGCTTTCTCATTGCACGGAAGTGAGCCTGACCGCCTGCCTTTGACATATCAAGGAGGAAGTCCTTAGCAAATGTACCGTCCTGAATGTCGGAAAGAACCTGTTTCATAGCCTTCTTTGTGTCCTCTGTGATAATCTTGGGACCTGTGATGTAGTCGCCGTACTCAGCAGTGTTGGAGATTGAATATCTCATACCTGCAAAGCCTGACTGAT
>JBJFHX010000093.1:0-3526 GCA_051893995.1 Ruminococcus sp. | reverse complement strand
ACGGCATCCTTGACGTCCCGAAACGTTACCTATATATCAATTTATAATTCGGGCATCCGTTTTTAACAAAATAACCGATTTTTCCACTCGAATTGTCTGCGGCGGCTCGCCGCTAAATTATGGTTTAACTCACTCAAATAAGTAACTGTATTCTATTTGCGTATTAAAGTACGTCAGGACTTTCCGGACAGTCCTTCCGAGCTTTCCTGCATATATTACACCCTCAAAATGACTCTAAAGTGACTGCAAAAAATTAATTCGGGCAATCAGGTCACAAAATACACCGACCTGTCTGCCCGAATTTAATTGTTAACTGTTCATTGTAAATTGTTAATTCCACTCACATTTCCGACATTTCTTCAAGCCGCTCACGGTTTTTGATTACTATTTTTCTGTATGCCGTCGCAATATCACCGTTTGCGGAAAACTTTCCGAGCGTTTTGCTGACCGTCACCCTCGACACGCCCACAGCCAAGGCGATTTCCTCGTGGGTAAGAGCTACACGTCCGTCCTTTTCGCTTTGCAGAAGCAGTCGTGCGATTCTTGCGTCAGCCTGCAAAAACGTCATTGAGTCAAGCTGAGCGGAAAGCAGTCGGATTCTGTTTGACAAAATTTCGAGCAGTTCAAACGCAAGCTTTGGGTGCTTTGCAAAAAGGTTTGTCAGCGTCTGCTCGTCAATCATAACGATCTCGCAGTTTGTGACGGCTCGCGCCGAGCTTACCCTCGGCTTTTTGTCAAAAAAAGCTCCTTCACCCAAAAGCTCGCCCTTTGACGCGGTGTTGAGAGTCTTTTCCATTCCGTCAATTGACGTCATAAACACGCTGACCTTGCCCTTTTTCAGATAGCAGAATGTGCTTGCAAAATCCCCTTGACGGTAGATTATCTCGCCCTTTGAAAAGGTACGCACCGTCCCCAGCAACTCAAAAATCTCCTGCATATCCTTCTTTGTTTCCGTTCCCGAATGTGATAAATTAACGCCCTGCAAAACCTCACCCCCAAAAAAATTTTAATATCTCACAAATAACAAATTTATATACTCACATTCAGAATCTTATAAATATCCGTCTGCGTTTTGTTGTCAAAATACTCCTTCAACTCAAAAAACGCTTTCCATTTCTGCACCGTGTAATCGTTGAAGCCTCGTCGCATAACGACGTCAACAAGCCTTTTTTCGAGAAATGTTGCACCGTTCGGAAATGAAATTGCATCGCAAAGCTGAATCAATCTGTCGTAATCGTCATATTCCGTATTTTCAAGAAAAGTGTGTATAAACTCCGTTTCTTCCTCGCTGCAATCGTTTTTGCCGTTATAGGAATTTATGTTTTTGTACGGAAACGAGTGCGTGATGCAGATTCGTGCGCTGTTATCATAGCCCATAGACTGCATAAATCGGTAGCCGTCAATAATATGCTTCATATCCGTAACGCCCTCACGTCTGCCTATATCGTGTAGCAAGCCAAGAACATAGGCGTATTCGGGATTTAAGCTATCGCATTTTTCGGCAATCGCCCTTGCGCAAAAGCCTGCTGTTCTGTTATGCGCAACCCACAATCCCGGATTCAGCTTTTCGGCTTCATTCAATAGTTTTTCAGCCTGAGCAACAGACGGCACTTTCATAAAATTTCCTCCGCTACGTAAAACTATCCGTTAAATTTCAAAGTCATTCCTGCTCCAAAACTTTATCCAACAGATTCATTCCATTGTCATAAGATGAACTTACTTCACTAAACATATCATTGTAAAACGAGATTGCTGACTGCTGTCTTTGCTTAGCAAGTTGGTTGCCTTTTTTGGTGTAGAAACGTACATACAGCTTTTCTAACTTATACTTATATTCATGAAAAAACGACGGTTTTGTGTCGTCCTCGCCGTCAGAAACATGTCCGTCAGGCAACAGCGAATATAACGGCTCACCCATAAAACCCTTATAAAACAGCGTTCTTGCAATTCCAATCGTGCCTGTTGCGTCAATTTTATCCGCATCAAACAGAATTTTTGCCTCAATAGACTGCGGAGGATTATTTTGTCTGAAACGGTGAGTCAGAATACAATGCTTTACTTTCTCTGCAAATTCAACTGCAAAACACTTTTCAATAAGAAATCTATATGCTTTATCTGCCCCGACTACTGCGTGACAAAGTGCAGGATTTTCGAACTGCTCCTTTCTGCCTATGTCGTGGAGTAAACAGGCTGAAATAAGCTCATCATAATCCACATTCTGTTCGGTATCGGCAATTTCCAGAGCGTTATAAAGCACCCGATAAATATGGTCTTTGTCGTGTGCGCTGTCACCCATACATTCAAGCATATAATTTTCAAGCAATTCAAATTTTTCTCTGTTCATTTTGTTTCCCGTCTCTGTCATAAATTCTACTGTATTTTGTTCTGCCCCTCACGAATAAAAGGATAATTAATTTCACTGTCCAGAAGTGATTTATAAGCATTTACTTTTCTGAAAGTATTACCGAGCATTTCACGTTCTCTGTACGTACGTAATTCATTCATATCAAATTCAGCATAGAAAAGTCCCTCAGTTTCAGCGTCAGCAAGCAAAAGAGTGTTGTCGACACACAGTCCTTCGCTGTCCCAGCAAATCGGAGAGAATGCACAGGAATTACCTGCATTAGCACCGTCAGGATTAGCCATTGCAACACCGCACATATTTTCGTATGCTCTTGTTGACAAAGCCTGAATACGAGGATTCATACTGCCGCAGTCATTCGGAACAAGTATAATTTCTGCGCCCTTAAGCATAAGTATTCTCGCACTTTCGGGAAATTCCCTGTCATAACAAATCATTATTCCTATTTTAACACCGTCAAAATCACAAACCTTAAACTCTTTGCCTGATTCAAGTAATTTTTCGTCAGCAAAATCGCAGGTATGAACCTTTGAATATTTCATAAGAATTTTGCCTTGTCTACTGATAACAAACGCCGAGTTCTGAGGACTGCACTTTCCTTTTGTGATAGCCGTTGCAACAATACTGATATCAAGATTTTTTGCCTGATTACACAATTCATAAATTAAACTGCTGTTGTCATCTAAAGCCTTGTCATTTTCAATGGTCGGGTCATATCCCGTAATAAAGCACTCAGGCAATAACAGAATATCTGCTCCGTTACGCTTTGCCTCCGTCATATTGTCCAGAACAGTTTTAATATTTTTGTCATATTCTCCTATCAAAGAACGCATTTGTAAAACGGCAACTTTTAAAATCATTTTAAACCTCGAATATTTTATTACTTTATAAACATTCTATCAAAGGCAGATAAAAATATCAACATTATAATTAATTTATAAGATAAAAAATAAGAAAACAAAAAAGCACCGCAAAATGCGGTGCATAAAATTTAAAGTGCTCACCGATTACTCGGTGTATATAAAAGGGTAACACCCTGAAAACTGAATAAAGATTAGGGATAAGAGAAAAGAAGTTGAAATGTAAGGGTTAAAGTAATACTACATAAACTGACCAAAGAATCTTGTGGTCAAGCCCTCGACCTATTAGTACTGCCAAGCTAAA
>JBJFHX010000092.1:0-3541 GCA_051893995.1 Ruminococcus sp. | reverse complement strand
TTTTTGTCAGGGTTTTGTCCCTATGTCTGTTTTATAATAAAGCCAACAAATCAAAAATCACCGAAAGGAAGAAAAACTATGAAAACATCATCAATCAAATTTACAGACAACATCAAAAGAAGAATTATCGCAGGATTTCTTGCACTGACCTGTATCGGCTCGGTTGCAACGCTCAGCCTTGTAAAGACTAACGCTGCAACAACAAATTCAATTTCGCTTAACGAAGCGCAGTTCAACACAAACAGTTACTTTACCGGTTCAATCCGTGCAATTCTCAACAGCTGGGGCAAGGGAATGGCCACTTCGGTTCCCGGACTTTCATTCCTTGCAGGTCCGATTTCTACAATGCTCAAGGATATCTGCGGAGTTCACGATGTAACCCTTACAGACATCAACAAAAAGCTTGATGAGCTTCAGAAGCAGATTGACAGCAACACTCAGAAGATTATAAGAGATATTTACGACCAGAGTGCGCTGGTTGAATACAACAAGCTTGTTAATGAGGTTTCAACCAGCAAGAAATATGCTTTGGAATTAATTGACGTTATCAAAGACGAAACAAACGAAGTTAAAAAGAATATTGCTCTTGCAGAGCTTGTAAATAACGACTTCACAAGTACTTCAAACTATGCACACAGGGTAAGTGATCTGGAAAACTACATCAACGGTCCGTTCGGATACAACAAGAGCGTTTTCACTGAATATTACAACAAGATGAAAAATGAGTCAATGTTCGGCGGAGAAGCCGCTTACAGAGCTGAAAACTACGTAAATTGCAGTATGGAAATCTTTTCAGCCTCCGCATTCACAGCTCTGCTATCGCTTGACGCAAAGATTAAGCTTGCCGCAATGACTGACGAGGAAATTTCGGCACTTGACCAGAAAACTCAGGAAACAATCAAAAATATGAATCTTAATGAAAGTACAATAACAGCTGCAATGAATCAGCTCAGAGGCGATATGGAAAGCGTTTTGAAAGCATACGACAATTATCAGAAGCTTACAGAAGAAGAAGCTACAACATATGTAGGCAAGAGTGACGATGCTTCAAAAGCAATAAAGCTCAAAAAAGACCTCGGTGTCGTTAAGCACAACTGCAAAAACAACAACGATATTTCTGCCGATTTATTCGACTACTGGTGCCGTATCGGCCATCACTGCGACTACAGATATATAAAACTTATGAGTGAACTGAGCGAGAACTCAAGAGGCGACATCAAGCGTGTTGAAATCAACGAGTATGTAAAGGCATTGAGCTATGACAAAGTAAAATTAATCATCGAACACATTCAAAAGAATTTCAGCGACCGTTCAATTTCACAGTATCTCAGAGGAGTCGTAGGCTTCCGATTCACAGACTGGTATGTTGACAATACCTTCCTGATTGCAGGCAAAGTTGTGCGTCACCCTTGGGATCATTACTACGGCTACGAAGGCGCTAATGTTTATAAATATGATTACAGTATTGAGGATGTAAATATGCAGGATTACAATTGCTGTGAGCTTATCCACACAGCTCCCAAAGAATTATCCGGCGGAGAAGGCTTGTATTTCGAGCTTGCATAATTTTGAACAAGACACAAAGAAAACGCCCCTCGGAACAATTATCCGAGGGGTGTTTGTTACGTCATAAATTTAATCTGAATTATCTGTCCTCAAGCGGAACATACTTTTTCTCTTTGGCAATGCTCATATATGCAGGACGGATAATCTTGCCGGGGTTTACAAGCTCTTCCAGTCTGTGTGCGCTCCAGCCTGCAATACGCGCAGTTGCAAACAGCGGAGTGTACAGCTCACACGGAATTTTTAGCATACTGTAAAGCAAGCCACTGTAGAAATCAACGTTTGCCGCAACTCCCTTGTAGATTTTTCTCTTCTTTGCGATAACCTCAGGTGCAAGACGCTCAACCTTTTCGTAAAGATTGAATTCGTCGTCATAACCCTCTGCCTCTGCAAGCTTCTGAACAGAGCCCTTAAGAATTACCTGACGGGGGTCGGAAATTGTATAAACAGCGTGTCCCATACCGTAGATAAGTCCCTTGCAGTCAAATGCCTGCTTGTCAAGGAGCTTTTCAAGATAAGCGGAAATAGCCTCGTCGTCGTTCCAATCTCTGACGTGCTTTTTCAAATCCTCAAACATATAGTAAACCTTCACGTTTGCACCGCCGTGCTTCGGTCCTTTAAGTGATGCAAGAGCCGCCGCCATAGCAGAATATGTGTCAGTACCGGAAGAAGTTACCACATGGGTTGTAAAGGTCGAGTTGTTACCGCCACCGTGCTCCATATGAAGAATAAGTGCCATATCAAGCACCTTTGCCTCAAGCGGAGTATACTTTCTGTCTGGACGGAGAAGCGACAAAATTACCTCAGCCGTTGACATTGACGGGTCTGCGCGGTGAATGTAAAGGCTCTTGTCACGCAGATAGTGGTTGTATGCGTGGTAGCCGTAAACCGACAAAAGCGGAAATACGGAAATAAGCTGAACACACTGCCTTAAAACATTGTTGATTGAGGTGTCATTCGGATTTGTATCATAGCAGAAAAGCGTTAAGACACTTCGTGCAATTGAGTTCATCATATCCTCACTCGGAGCCTTTAAAATTACGTCACGCACGAAGTTCTGCGGCAGAGTTCTGTACTGCACAAGCAGTTCCTTAAAATCGTGAAGCTCCTGCGGATTCGGCATTTCACCGAACAAAAGGAGGTATACTACTTCCTCAAAACCAAAACGGTTATCATCGGTGATTCCCTTGATAATATCGTTTACGTTATACCCACGATAATAAAGCTCACCATCGCAGGGAACAAGCTTTCCGTCAACTTCTTTGTTCTGAATTATTGTTGAAATATCTGTAAGTCCGGTAAGGACACCCTTGCCGTCAAGGTCACGAAGTCCTCGTTTAACATTATATTTTGTATAAAGAGAAGGGTCAATAATGGAGTTGTCCGTCATCTTCTTTGCGAGAACCTCAATCTCCGGTGTAATTGCTGAATAGTCCCCGTTATTATGCGTCATAATATCACTCCCTTTTATATTTCTATTATTATAACATATTTTTGCAGGAAATAAAAGATACAATACTTGCAGAAGTGTCACATATTTTTTGAAAAGATTTATACAATTTAGCAATAATTTTGATTCGATTATTCATTTTAAGGTCGATTTTTGCAAAAATAGGTCGAATTTTAAATTTATTTTGCAATTCATATTTTGTTAAAATTCATCTGCTAAAAATCCAGACCGTTTAGTTGCGTATTTACATTTTTCAAAAAATAGCTATAACCGAAAGTTGATAAACTGTAATTTGTCGTTGGAATTTATAGCAACGTTGACGTAGGGACACTCACTCCGTGTCCACACAAAAATTGCAACGCAATTTTTGTGAATGGGACGTGTAGGAACCCGTCCCCTACGGAAAGGTTTGTTTGTTATTATAATAATGATATATTCGGTTTCGTTTGATAGTCAACACGGACACGGAGTGAGTGTCCCTACGGCTATATTACAAACGTTTCCTCTATATCCGTAGGGGACGGCATC
>JBJFHX010000091.1:0-14937 GCA_051893995.1 Ruminococcus sp. | reverse complement strand
CAACGAGTCAATGCAAAAGCTTATCGGCTTGATTCGCATATCCATTAATGTTTCACCGTCAATGACAGTAAGCTTTTTATTTTTACTCATTGTAATATTCCTTTCCAAAATACTCTTATAAACAAAAATTGCTCCCACCTAATAAATATGGAAGCATAAACTATATTCAGCACAATCATATGTCATCAGCTCCTTCTAAATCTGTAGAGAGATAATTGCATAAAGCATCAGACTAATTTATTTGTAATGCAATTGAAATCTATGCTATGCAACCGTCCCTCTACTTATAAGGACACTTGTAATCGATTTGTAAACCTGTTTTTTAATAATTTGAAAAAACAAAAATGCGGAGCCTATGTTTCCATAGACATCCGCATTCGGCTGAGCAATTTTTTCAGTCGCTTGGATATTGCCATCTTGCTGACATTAAAGAATTCTCCGATTTTCTCCATTGAGTCATTACAATAGAAGTAGAAATAAATCAGAGCCTTATCTTTAAACGAAAGATTTAGCATAACAGTACGCAGTTTTTCAAGAATGAGGCTCTTGATAACTTCACATAGAGTAGGATTGTCAAAAGAACTTTGTGTAGCATTTGCCGACACTGTTTCAGACTCACTCTTACTAATGTGTCTGCGGTCGCTTCGTTCTTCAGCAGATCGCCTTTTTCTGTCGTTCTCAAGAAATTCTGCTACCTCGTCAGATACTGAAATATCACTTCCGCCATAGTTAATGGTCTTCCCCAAATGTATTCCTTTCCGCCGTGGAAAGGTCACTATAGGTAGCCAAAACAGCACCATATTTCTGTTGATTTCAAGGTTTTATCCTGATGATGGCGTAGGTTGCCTCAGGCGCATCCAAGAAATCTGAGATCACACAGTCGTGACCTCATCAGCATATTTTATATCACAGGCTTTCGCCGTATGATTAAATGGAGTGTTAATTATAACATAATATTTGTTTCTTTACAAGAACAACTACCAACGCAGATATATTAAGTCGTCAATAAATCAAGATTAAAAAACTTACAACCCCTGTTCAAATACATAAAGATATAAATCCTCAAGGGTTGGTTTAACAGGTTGTATTTTATAGCCTTCGGGCGCATTGTCGGTTACGGTGCGGACGATGATTTTATCGTCATTATGATAGAGGTTTGAAACTCTGTAGTTGTCCTGAAAATATTTTAAGTTTTCCCTGTCAGTTTCAATCTCGAACACCTTGTTTTCAATCTCTTTTATGAGATTATTGCAGGTGTCGTGCGACACGAGCTGACCGCTTTTTAAAAGTATAATTTCCTTTGCGATAAACTCAATGTCCGACACAACGTGTGTTGAAATCAATACTATTTTATTCTCCGCAATTTCGCTTATGAAGTTGCGGATTCTTATTCTCTCTTTCGGGTCAAGTCCTGCTGTCGGTTCGTCAAGAATTAAAATCTTCGGGTCGTTTAAGAGTGCTTGTGCAATCAATGCTCTCTGTTTCATACCGCCAGAAAAAGAGCCGAGCTTTTTGTGTGATGACTCTTTCAAATTGACTGTTTCAAGAAGTGAAGTGATTTTCTGTTTTGCCTCTTTCTTTTTCAGTCCCTTTAAAGCCGCCATATACCACAAAAATCGGTTGAGTGTAAAGTCGTCATACAAGCCCTGCTGTTGTGGCATATAGCCGAGAACCGTCCTGTATTCTTTGCCGAGCTTTTTAATGTCCTCGCCGTCATAGAGAACTTCTCCACTGTCGGAATTCAGATTGTCGGTGATAATGTTCATAAGCGTGGACTTGCCTGCTCCGTTCGGGCCGAGCAAGCCGTACACGCCCGAGGTCAGGGTTACGGCAAAATCATCAAGTGCCTTTACCGTTCCCTTTTTATATGTTTTGCTGATATTTTTAATTTCAAGAGTCGGCATTTTTCTTCCTCCGTATTCCTGATTTTGTGAATTTTAATTGCGAAATTGCCGTCATAATGACAGAAATTGCAACGCTTAATATACATACAACAACAATTGCCGCAATGCAATTATTTGCAACGCAGTAGCCTATCCGCACACTCTCTGACGAATACACCGCAAGGCAGGGAATAATTATCAAAACAGTTGAAAGCACCATTGTGAACATATTGCTTTCGGTGATTATCGACAGTGCGGCAATAACCGAAACGACTGCAAGTGCAAGCAACAGACTGCAAAGAAAATTAACTATCATTGCGCCGATAACGCTGAAACAAGAGCTTTGCAGATTTTCAAAAATGCACACAATCGGCGTTGCAAAGCTGTTTGTGCCGTAGGTGCTTACAAAGCGTATGAGATACGGTAGGTAAACAGCTATAAATGACAAAAGCGTAAACATCAGAAGCACCGCAATTTTTCTTATGAAAAGCTTTGTTTTACCGTTTCTTGTCGGACGGATAAGGTTAATCATTCCGTTCTTGTATTCCACCGAAAAGACGTACGGAACGGCTATAAGCAGGACAAGGCAAAGCAGAGCAAAATCGTTCCATTCCCTCGTCTTGCTCGAAACAAAGGTGGAGTAAATGTTCTCGTCAATGAACCTTGCATCAACTCCGCTTTCCTTTAATTCACGCAGTCGGCTGTACTGCTCGCTGACTCTTTCAAACGCAACGCCCTTGCTGTTCAGGATATTCTCAATTGACTTTGACATAGCCTGTTTTGTGTTTTCCGAAAGCTCGCCGTTCACTGCTATTTCATCAAGCCGCTGTCGCAAGCCGTCAAAGTATTCCTGCTGTTCTGCGATATAGCTTTCCTTTTCCGAGGTTATGTTGCCCTCAAAGTATTCCATATACGCTTTGTAATCAGCGTCGGAAACTTCGGAATACGGATAGCGCACCGTTCCGAACGAGGATACGACTGCAAAAAGCACAAGCAGAACAAGCACAACCGCCATTTTATTCTGAACGGTAAATTTGAAAAGCTCGCCCTTTAAAACGCTCGTACTGCCGTTTATTCTGAAAAATTTTGACTTGATTTTTTCAAACAGCTTTGAAAAGACATTTGCTTTTTTCTGCTGATTTCGTTTGCAAAATACAATACAGGAAAACACCGTACACAAAACAAATGCAGCACCGAAAACGGCAAGCACAATCGGAATGGAGGTTACGGCATTTGAAAAAATGTTTAAATTCAAGTAACTTCCGAAAAACTTGCCGCCGTCAAGAATGTAGAAAATATTGATGTACTTTATAAGATTTAAAAACGAATTCTGCCCGATTAATGAGTATAGCAGATATTCCGCTCCAACAGCGCCAAGTCCTGTAAGATACATTGCCGCAGAGCTTGAAAAGCAGATAAACACAAGCGCAAGCAAGGACAAAATGACGAAAATTCCGATTATCTTTGCAAGCGCAAAAAGCATTAAAAACTGACCAGCCGTTACCGAAAGCGTGCAGTTGCGGAACTCGGAAATTGACTGAACATTCACGCTCAAATCCGTACTGCCGTACAGAAATGTGTTTACCGTAAAATCTGCCGAAATGAACAGAACCGAAACAAAAGCAGACAGCACAAAAAGCACAGCAAGCTTTGAAATTATCGTTTTCAGCCTGCCGAATTTTGTACAGCGGATAAGCGAATAAAGTCCCTTTTCACGCTCGTAGTCGAAAAGGTAAATGCAAATCAATAGCACAACGGCAATTACAAAAAAGTCAGTCAGGCCGTATTTTACCGTTGCGGTTAATGAATCGGAATTTGCAAGGCTTAATTTAATATCTTTCAGTCCCGAATAATCGTCGGCGGTCTTGTAAAGATTTTTGTAGGAAAACGAATTTTCGTCACCAAAGATTGACGACGCCGACTGTGATTTTGCCCTGTCGTACATTTCACTGATAAAATCGGGATAAGAATTTATGTACTCAATCTGCTGTGAAATGTCATAGAGAAAGCTGTTTTTCCAGAAGCTCTCCTCACCGCTTTCGCTCATTTCAACAGCCTTTTGATATGCCTCGGGATTGCTTTTTCTATACTCCTCAAGCTCTGAGGTATAGCTTTCAATAAGCTCCTCATTGTCTGCCTGTGCAAGACTTTCAAGCCTGCCCGAAATTTCATAGGCAAGCAGTTCATTGTCAATCTGCTTTTTAGCATCTTCAAGCGGCTTTGAGGAATATTCATCAAGCATTTTGCCGTACTCGTCGGAGTAAGTAAGCCGTAGATTATTCTCCTCTGTATTCTGCGAAGAATATAGCAGAAAGCCGTTGATTACAAGGCAGAGAGCAAGGACAACTAAAAATATTCTTTTGTTTAGTACCTTTTTCAGTTCGTAAATAAATAGTTTCATAATCTTACTCTGTATATGCAGGAATGCTGTTTTTACAGCTGTAGACAGCTTTCGCCTTTAGCTTACTTTGATTGCTGTCAAGCTGTGATTTATCAATGCAGACTATATCCGTACTGCCGTTATTTTCAACAAACCCCCAGATATATTTATCGTCATACGGGCACATCATCTGCACAATTCCTTGAACAAAGAAGTTTTCGGGCATAGTACAGACAGACTTTTTATTGAATTTATCGTCAAGCGTCATAACCGACTGCACGTCCTGACCTGTATCATCGATATCAAAAATGCTGGTATAATTGCGTTTGCCGTCGCTGAGGAAAATTCCGTCTATATTATCGGCAAGCAATTCTGACTTGCTTCCGTCAAGCTCTGAAATATAAATACTGTTGCCTTGTGAGTAGCAAAGCTTACCGTCGTAAAAACAGTTGAAAACCTTTGAGTTTTCTTCGCTTCCGTCAAGAATTATGGAAGTTTCATCATTTGTAATATCAATATGCAGATATCCGCAAAGTACCTCTGAAGCTACACTTTCAAAACCCTTTTCATCGGCTGAAATTACCTTGTTGTAGGCTTCTTTGTTTTTATAGCCGCTGTAACCTATGTAGATATGATTGCCGTATACCGTAAAGCTGTTTGAAAGCTGCATATTATATATCCCGTCAGTTTTCTCAAAGTCATAAATTACTTTGGGACTGTTCTCGCCCAATTTCAGCTTTAACATTTTATTAAATCCCGTGCCGTTCTGCGCCCTTAATTCGCCCGAATCATCTGACGAAATATAGTTATCAGCCTTGAAATAAATATATCCTCTGTGAACTGCCCAGAAATTCACTTTACCGTCGGTATAAGTCAGAAGCAGTTTTCTGCTTCCGCTTTCGGTATCCATTTCATAAAACAGGTACTTGTCCACATCCTCTGACGAATCGGCGCTGTCGAGCTGAAGAAAATATATTTTATTATTGTAAAGCTGAATTGAATTGCGTGAATACTCAGCATAATCAGGAACATATGCATTACATTCTTTCAGTTTTTCCTCGTCGGTTTCCTTGTCGTGCAGGCAATTGCTTTTGTTGCAAAGCGGAGTTGCGTTCATAGTTTTGCCGTCAATAAAGAATATGAAATTATTGACGGCGGCATAATAGCCGTTGTCTGACATCTGAAAGCTTGAATGCCCGAAACCGTCGGCGTACATATACTGATAATCCTGATTTTTTATGTATTTGTCGGAATAGTCAATTTCAAGCGGCTGTTCACCGCAAGAAGAAAAGGTACAGGCTATACCCAATAAAATGCAGATTGATAATATTGCTGAAATTAGTTTTTTCATTTCTGTCCTCATTTTTCAAGTTTAAATGTTATTTTTCCGTCAGCGTAAAGCTTGCAGTTGAGCTTGTAATCTTCACTCTGACCGAAGGTGTATTTTACGCTTATTTTTATGTTATCCTCGGCAATTAAGCCTTCTGTTTTTCCGTTTTTGACTGCATCATTATAGAGAATCTCATATACCCAACGGACGGAGTTATACTCGCTTTGATTGTACTTTATTGTTACTTCGTCCGGTTGTAAAGTAATATTATCAGAGTCAAAGCCTGTGTCTGTTCCGACTGCTGTTCTTTCATCATACAGGTGATTGGTCATATTCCATTGATAAAACATAGTTGATATTTCTGACGTTTCACCCATATAATTTGCCTGGCTCTTTTGTGGCTTGCCAAAGTTTCCTGCTTCATCAATGTTGAAATTCTCGTTCGAAAAGATACCTATTATGTCATAGGTCTTGTTCTTCTGTGAACCTGTGAGGAAAACTCTGTCGCTGTTTTCACCGCTGAAATACACGTTTTTAATATCGTCAAATTCACCGTTATCCCAAAGCTTTTTCAGGACTTTTGTGCTGTCGTACTGATAATTTTCTTCATCATCTTCACTTTTGCAATCCGAAAAATCACTTTTCAGCTGTTCCTCAGTCACCTCTTTATACAAAGAAAAGCTGTCAACATAATAGGAATGTTCACTCAGATTTGTGTTGAGCATTTTTGCGTTTTCGCTCCGGAACGATACGCTTTCAATATTATTTCCGTCAAATGATAAATAAAGACTATCGTAGTTGTCCTCGCTGTTTTTCGTAAATTCAAGATTTTCGTTTTCAATCCTGATTTTGTCCTGCGTAATATCGGTGCTTTGTTCTTCGCTTATCAAAGTATTTTCATTGCAGTTCTGCGAAACGCCGATATACAGCTTAATTTCGCTTTTTCCGCAACCGACAAGAACAGCCGACAAAGCTGTTAAAGCAAGCAAAGCACATAATATTTTTTTCATAAATTAATCTCCGAGTATAACTAATTTAGTTATCAAAAGTATAGATTTTCTCCGCATTTTCGGTGTTGCTTTTGTCTATGTAATAAAGCGTTTTTTCTTCCTCGTTATAATCGACAAAGCAAGTGTTGTCGCATCCGATTTCGGCTGTGAACTCAAACGGCATATTTTTAAGCGTTGCCTTGTAGCTTTTATCGCAGAAAATCAGCTTATCCGCTTCATTTTCATCATTTGCCGCTGAAATTATCAGGTTTTCACCGTCGTTTGTAAACGGGGGATAGTATTGATAGCCGCCGAGCAACTCGGAACAGTCAAGGATTTCCTTTTGATTTTCTCCGCTGAACTCACACTCATAAACCTTACTTCCGTTTGCAAAAATCAGCTTATCATTAAAAATTGTAAACATTGAATTTATATTTACCTTAAGTTTTTCGCTGAGGTTTTCCCACTTATCGGTCTGTAAATCGTAATTTATCAGATAGCTGTTTTCCTTTGTGCCGTCAAGCTTTGTTATCCACAAAAAGAGGTGATTGCCGTAGAACCTTGTATCGCATACGCTCATACCCTTTTGTATGTCGTATTTATAGTAAGGCAACAGCTCGGTTGTATCGCCCTTGCCGTCGGCAGAAACCTTGTAAAGCGCAGTATTACTGCCCTTAGCCGCACCCTCGGTATCCTTTTTACTGCCCTCATAATAAATATATCCTCTGTGGATTTTAAAGCTCCAGATTGTGCATTCCCTTGTTGAGTACACAATCTCCCGGTTCGTTCCGTCAGCAGAAATTTTACAGATTTCGTTCAGTTCATAGCTTACGCCGTCTTTGTCGGTTTTGTCCTCAACAGTCTGAAAATAAATGCTGTCGTTATAGTAAACAAGGCTTTTGAAAGAGATGTTCAGAAATGCCGTACACTCCTGCTTTTTCTCAAAGGACGTTTCCCTGTCGTGCATACAGTCGCTTCTGTTGCAAAGAGGCTGACACTTATGCGTTGCCTTGTCAATCACATACAGAAAGCCGTTGTCGGTGTTGAGAAAATAAATTCCCTTGTCGCCCTCGGCAAAGTAGAGCTGACTGCCGTATCTTATGAAATTTTCCTGACTGTCCTGATTAAAAACATATGTATCGGAGTTGTCAATTTTTAAATTATTCTCACTGCAACCCGACATTGCTCCTGCTAAAAATACTGCGATAATAATTGCAGATATAAACCTTTTCATCATTTTACCTCTGCTGACAATTCAGCATTTATGTTTCCTTTTTCATCGAATGAAATATTCAGCTTATAAGTTTCCTTTGAGTTGTCGTTATAGTTTACGGTAATGTTGATTGTTTCGCCCTTTAAGTCGGAATAGTTAAAGCTGTCTTTGCTTTTGAGTGCCGACTGCTGTGAATTGTAGAACAGCTTTTCGTAGCGGTAAATAAAGCTGTCCTGCGTTACGTTCTGATTTGTTTCAACCGATTTTTCGAGAATTATTGCGTCATCGGGTTTATCGGCAAGCTCCTTTTTAAAATTCGGGTCTGCCGCTCCTTTTAAAATTTCCACCACAACGACAGGCTCATCAATCTTCTGCTTTTCATCAAGATAATAAAACTCGTCGCAGTCTTTTAAATTATCCTCTTTCCAAAGATAAACATCTGCACCTGCAACTATCTTGCTCGGGTCGCTCCTTGTTCTTGTGATTTCGTTGTAGGTCATACCGTCAAAATAGACGTTTCTTATCTCGTCAAACTCTCCGCCGTCCCACTTGAATTCAAAATTAACCTCGGGTTTGAACGACTCGTCAAGCTTTGATTTATCAACGGGATAATAAAAGTCGAATACATCAACAAGACGTGTAACCTTATCATAATTATCGTACAAAATCGTCTTGTTTTCGCTTTTTGCAACAACGCTTTTTATACCGTTGCCCTTAAAGCAAAGGTACATATAATCAAAGGTTTTTTCTTCATTCCTGTTGAAAACAAGCATTGAATTATCTATTTTCTCTTTGCTTTGCTCAACTGTAACAGTCTTGTCGGGTTCAAGATGAGTGTTATTTTCTGCCGTTTCCGATGCCCCGAAATAAAAGTTAATTTCTTTGTTTGTGCAACCTGAAAATGACGCAATCACCGTTACGCAAACCAAAAGCAAAGCAAGGCAAAGCTTTTTATTCATATCTGTAAACCTCTTTGTATGTAAGCTCTTTTCCGCTGTTCAGCAAATCAGATTTCTTGATACAGCACAAAACCTGTGCGCCGCTTTCCTCTGACTTCTGAAACCACATATAATCGTCACCGAAGGTTATGGCATACATAACGTCATTAACTTCGTCGGGAACAGTAACGTCCGATTTCTTCTTTCCGTTTTTGTCGTAAACGGAAATTATTTTATCGTCAGTACTTTCATCAACCGCCGACTGATTGTAAACGTAAATATAGCTGTCATCGCAGAACACCTGATAAGTATTGTTTATCTCTGTAACCGTCTGCGGATTTGTTCCGTCAGGCTCACAAATACACACCTTTTTCTTGTCGTTGCCTGTGTCTGTACCGACTAACTTGCCGTCTGAAAAGCCGACAAATTCATAGTCGTTTTTATACGGGTCAATAGTTATGAAACTTCCGTCAGCAAGGCTGTATCTGCCTATTTTTCTGACTGTAGAAACCTCACCGTCAATTTTCTCACCCTTAATTATTTTCTCATAGTCAGCCTTGTTTTCATATCCGTTTACGGTGACATACATATATCCGTCATAAACATTGCGGAGCGTACCCGATGCGCCGTAAATTCCGTCAAGCTTTGAAAAATCGATAAATTCCTCCTCACGCTTATCCGTAAGGCTGACTCTGTAATAATTGCCTGCCTGAGTTTCGGAATTTCCTTCGCTTATGCTCGCCGACGTCTGATAGTAAAAATATCCGTCGTAAATAAACCAGTCGCAGATAAACTTGTCTTTGAACTCCATAGCCGTATCGGACTGCGTACCGTCAAGCGAGGTGCTTTTCAGAATCGTTGAGATTTCATCGGTATTTTCATTGTACCGAGTTGCAAGATAATACATTCTGTCACTGTATATCTGAAAATTGTCGAAAGAAGACTCCATATCGTTGATTTTAGCATTGCAGTCTGGGAAATCACCTGTATGCAGACAGTCGGTTTTGTTGCAGAGAGGCGTTGAATCAAGCGTTTCTGCATCTGTAAAAATAATACGGTCGCTTACAATATTATAATATCCGCTGTCAGATTTCTGTGTCGGAACCCTTGCGCCGTCATACTTGAACATATACTGAAAATCGGGCATTGAGGAGCTTGAAAGCCTTTTGTAATTATTGCCCTTCGTGTTACAGGCTGTAAAAGCGAAAAATACAATCAAAAGTAAAAACATCAAAAACGATTTATGCGCTGCAACTGTATGGTCTTTTCTTTTCATATCATATCCTCACTTTTCTTTTATTGTAAATATCTGCTATACTATAATTAACAGTATAGCAGATATTTGTTAAAATTCAAGATTAATTAAGGTTTTATTGTTCTCTAAGTAAAATTGTGAGATCTATTTTTTCAGAACGTTTTACTGCACTCCTGCATACGAGTAAAAGTATTAAAATAAATAACATTATTATAAAAACTATTTGAGTTAGTGTGATACTGACGGTCATTTCCATTATCGTATTACCCACCAAAGTAAAAAGATACGGATTAACAAATATATTATTCAAGAGTATTGTGATAATTATTCCCATTGCAATTGATAATATTCCCGGAAACAAATGCTCGGTAAATATAATATAGAATATTTGTTTTGATTTATAACCTAAAGAACGGTACAAGGCAAGCTCGTCTGTTCGTCCGTTAACGTTGTTTTTTACAAACATAAAAAATCCCAGCACTACCATTATAATGAAAAAAGCAAGCATAGCAAGCAGGATGTACAATGCCGTGTTGTATGTTTCTGCATCAATAAAGCTTGGCTGTCTGTATGCAGTTCTGATAAACAAAACATCATCAAGCGCTTTTTCAGTGTTTTCAGCGTTATCAATCAGAATTATATAGCTCTTATCACTCGAAATTGACAAGCCGCCCGATGAAGCGTTTTTTAAAACTTCATCTGTGTATTTATTCAAATCCGCCTGCGGAATCAGTATTTGCGTATCCGAATATAATGGGTCGGACGTACTGTATGCACCGACTACCTTTACCTTATGCGAATTTTCACACTCGTCAACAAATACAAGCGTTTTGCCTATAAGACTCTCTCCCGAAATATCGTGCACTCTGTTGTCTGTGGGACTGAAATCCCTTATATTCTGCGGAACAAGTGCAACGCCTGTTTCGCTTTCGTCAAACGCTCTGCCCGAGGTAATTACCGCTTCGCTTCCGGTATGAATAAAACCGAATGAATAACCTTCGTGTAATTCTCCGCTTGTTTCGGTAACTCCGAGCAGTGCAGGCATTCTATAAACCGTTTCAACGTGTTCTACCTTTTTGATTTCATCAATATTCTGCTTAATAAGTTCATCGGACACATCTGCCTTGAACTCGGTTACAAGTTCTCTGTGAGAAATATGGTTATTAATTTTTTCCTCAATATTCGCTTTCAAAGGAAAAGCAATGCTTACTGAAACAAGTATGAGAACTGTTGAAAAAATAATAAAGATACAGTAAAGAACGGTTGAAAGTTTGTTTGATGCAACAGAGGATTTTAAAAGCATATTGAGATTTCTGTTCTTCATTTTACTTTTCCTCTAATACTCCGTCTTTCATAATGCAGATTCTGTCTGCAAAATCCATTACAGCGTCGTTGTGACTGACAACAAGAATGCCTTTGCCAGATTCTGAAAGCTTTTTAAGTTCCTCGAAAATCATCAGTTCATTTTTGCTGTCGAGATTACCCGTAGGCTCGTCGGCAAATATAAAATCGGGATTGTTGGCAAGCGCTCTTGCAATTGCAACCCTCTGCTGTTCACCGCCCGAAAGCTCTGACGGATAGTGGTCAATGCGGTGTGAAAGTCCGACCGTTGCAACAAGCCCCTCTGCTCTTTGCTTCATTTCTGCTTTGTTTTTAAATTCGCTGTTTATCAGCATCGGCACCATAATATTCTCGTAAACCTTTAGGTGAGAATTAAGATGAAAAGCCTGAAAAACAAATCCAAGGGATTTCATTCTGACATCGGCAAGCTTATTCTTATCAAGCTTCGATACATTCTCACCGTTGATTATAACCTCGCCCGAAGTGCAGGAATCAAGCAAGCCTGCAATCTGCAAAAGCGTACTCTTACCGCTTCCAGACTGTCCCATAACTGCGATAAATTCACCCTCGCATAACTTCAGCGAAACGTTATCCATTGCTGTGACTTTGCTGTTATATATTTTTGATACGTTTTTTAGCTCTATCGTGTTCATAATAACTCCATTTTAATTCATTACATCTTTTGGCTGAATTTTTGATAGTTTGTATATTGTGATAAGCTGGCAAAGCAGGGGTACTATTACCGCAACTGCAAATGCAATTGACAGGAACACAAAGTAATCTCCCCAACTTACTATATACATAAGGTCATTGTATGTTCTGTGCTGATTTATGAAATTTGCCACCGCTATGATTATAGCCGACAATCCGCCGCCGATAACAAAGCCTTTAACCGTGAGACTTAACTGCTCATAGCAAAGACAGAGCAGAATCTGGCTGTCTTTATACCCGACAGCTTTCAGCAAGCCGATTTCACTTTTCCGCTTTTTCAGCGTACTTGTCGTTGATTGGATTATATTGATAATACAGATTACAGCAATTGCAAAAATGAGTATGTAGCAAGGCAGACTTAAAATATTCGATATAATTTTTACGTCCTCTCTTATGCCTAATTCGGGGTCAAAGGCAATGTCAACGCCAAGCTCCATAACCGAATTAACTACCTCGTCAATATTCTCGTAATCATCAACAATAAGGTAATGATTTCGCAGACTTTCCGTGTTATACCAGGCTGCATATTTTGAAATTGTTGAGGTCAAGTCAATATCACTCGCTTCAAAAGCCATCTGCTCTATTAATTGCCCTGTTTCTTCCGAAACAAAAAAAGAATCGTAATAACCGAATTGAGTAGGTGAAGAATAATAAACACCGACAACCTTTAGCTTATATTCAACAGCAGGGAGTTCGAGTATATCTGTACCGCCTAAATGCTCTCCCTCGACTATCCCAGCAAAATTATAATCACAGTAGTAATGGTCTAAAATCGGTTTAACGGTCAAGGTTTTTCCGATAAGACTTTCGCCGTCTATGTATTCAAGGTCATTCTTATCCCCGTGTTCTTCACTCCAATAATCGTCATACGGATAGAAAAGTTTAGGTACAATACAGCTGAAGACAGGCGACTCTTCAAGAGTTTTGCCTGCAATAACGCTCCGCTTTTCGTCACCGACAAGAGAAAAACCAAAAATATTTGTACCTCTACCGTTTAAATTCGGCAGTATTTCGCTGTCCTCTGCATCTAAAATATCAAAGGTTGCCATTCGCATACCCTTTAACGGAAAAACATTTTCTACGTGGTCAATCTTTTTTATGCTGTCAATCACATCTTCGGTAAGCGACCTGTTCCACGGCTCAATCTCAAGCATACGTGCTCTGACATCCTGCTTATACAGATTCACTGCATTGTTGACGGTGATTGAAAAGCTTGCAATAAGCGTGACCGACAAGGCAAAAATACACATAAGAGCAACAACAGCTTTGCTTTTTGCGTTGCCTCTTATGTTGTTTTTCGCAAGAAACCTTACGTTTGTTAATTTCATTTTAAACTCCTGAACACGACAGTATATCAATTTATTTTGAATTAGCAGTCAAATTTTTTCTGTATTCATAATATTATCATACAAAATAATAAATATCAACAATATTTCGCATTTTATATAAAAGTTATATGGTTTATTTCATTGCATCCTTCGGCTGAATTTTTGATAGCTTGTTCAAAACAAGAATTTCGCAAATAATCGGGATTAAAATTGTAATTAAAAGCGACACAGCCGTAATAAGCAGATACAAAGTCGGATTCACTATGAAGATACGGTTTGCATAGCTACCATTGCTGAAAATCAAATCTATTACAGTTATTGCAGTTGCAGATATTGCTGTTCCGATTGCAAAGCCTTTTAATGTTGTCAGCAATTGTTCAAGCGTTATAATACTGAATATCTGACCGTTTTTGTAGCCGACAGCTTTCATCAAACCTATTTCTTCTTTTTTATTTTTAACTGCGTCAACTGAAAAATATAGCATTAAGATAAATGTTACTAAAAACGTTGACGTTGTAAGGAATACACTTAAGATAGTAAAAAGATTTGTTATCAGAGGCGTTTCAGGATTTATTCCCAATTCTGTACCCTCTATAACATAAATGTTCATATTATTAAGTTCGTCATATACATAATCGATATTATCAAAATCATCAACCGTAATGTGGATATTGTGATATTCAGGGTGGTTTACAAAGCTTTTTAACTCCTCTTTTCCGCTTTCGGCATTATTTACTGCAGTTTTTATAATCTCTTTTCCTGTTTCCTCGGAAAGATAAATCGTATCCGGACCTCCGTCGGCAGTCGGAGATGAATAATACACACCGACAATTGTAAGTTTAACCTCAAATGAAGGTATTTCAGCTCTTTTAGAAGCTGTACCGTCAAAATAATCAAAAGAAAAATAACCGCCGCTTGGCAACAAAGTGAGTGTTTTTCCGATTAGGGATTCTGAATCAAGATAATCCAGTCCGTTTGTTGCGTAAACATCTTCGTCAAAAGGATAAAACAGCTGAGGAATAATACAGCTGAATGTCGGCGACTCATCAAGATTTTTGCCCGCAATAACAGTCCGCTTTTCTCCGCCTATTAGTGACCATACATTTACTAAAGTGTCTTTTTCATCGAACTGACTTTGTAACGATATATATGTACCGTTCTCCTCTGAAATATTTTCAATGCTAAAAAACTGATTCCTCATTTCATCTTGAATATCTACAGATTCAACGTGGTTTATATTCCTGACAGACTGCAAAGTTTTTTCATCAAAGGTTTTGTTATCAGGATAAGCTTCTATGGTGCGTGCCCTGAAATCATTTTTGTATTCATCCATAGCGTTTGACAAGGTTATCGACAGTGATGAAATTACCGTTAATGAAATAACCAGAATTGCAACAAGAACGACTATCAGAGTACTATAGCGGTTGCCTTTATAATTTGCCTTTGCAAGAAATAATGTATATTTGAATTTCATTTTCAGCCTCTGTTACAGATTATTATATTAATGCCTGCTGAACAATTCAAAAACATATAAATCATCAAACAAATTACTATTTTTTGAATTGTTCA
>JBJFHX010000090.1:0-3630 GCA_051893995.1 Ruminococcus sp. | reverse complement strand
TCCCATTCACAAAAATTGCGTTGCAATTTTTGTGTGGACACGGCACGCCGTGTCCCTACGTCAACGTTGCTATAAATTCCAACGACAAATTATTGTTTATTCTGCTTGTTTAAATAACTATTAAATCTATGGGGGATATTGACTTGGTATTTTCAAGCCTTGTATTTTTGTTTGCGTATCTGCCGATAACGCTTCTGGCGTACTATCTTGTGCCGAGGCAGGGCAGAAATATTTTTCTGTTTATCATAAACCTTGTTTTCTACGGCTGGGGCGAACCTATGCTCGTTCTGCTTATGGTGTTCAACATATTCTTCAACTACATCGGCGGCTTTCTGGTGGACAAGTACCGACAGGACAAAAAGAAGAAAAAGCTGTTTCTTATTCTGACCTGCGTACTCGACATCGGTATTCTTGCGGTGTTCAAGTACACCGGTATGATAACCGAAACGCTGAATATGCTGCCGTTTTTGAATATTCCCGAGCTGCAAATCAGCCTACCCATAGGAATAAGCTTCTATACGTTCCAGACAATGAGCTACGTAATTGACGTTTACCGTGACGACGCTCCTGTTTCAAAGAGCTTTATCAACTTCGGAACGTACGTTGCACTATTTCCTCAGCTTATTGCAGGTCCGATTGTCCGCTACAAGGACGTTGCCTATCAGCTCACTCACCGCAAAGAAACGCTTGAACAGTTCACAAAGGGCGTACTGCTCTTTATGGTCGGACTCGGTAAAAAGGTGCTGATTGCAAATCAGATGGGTACGCTTACTACCGCAATGTTTGCAACAACAGATGAAAACGGCGTTATCGGAACATGGGTCGGAATTATTGCGTACACGTTTCAGATTTACTTTGACTTTTCGGGTTATTCCGATATGGCTTGCGGTCTTGGCAATATGCTCGGCTTTGAGTTCCTCAAAAATTTTAACTATCCCTACATTGCAAAGTCGATTACCGACTTCTGGAGAAGATGGCACATTTCGCTCTCCACGTGGTTTAAGGAATATGTTTACATTCCGCTCGGCGGCAACCGCAAGGGCGTTAAGCGACAGATAATCAACCTTCTCGTTGTGTGGGGACTTACAGGTCTATGGCACGGTGCGTCGTACAACTTCCTGCTCTGGGGTCTTTACTACGGCTTACTGCTTATTCTCGAAAAATTCGTCCTTAAGCGTTTTCTTGACAAACTGCCTGCAGTTTTACAGCACATTTATACAATGTTTATTGTAATTATCGGCTGGGGACTTTTCTACTTTACCGATATGTCACAGCTTGGAAGTTTTCTCACCGATTTGTTTAACTTTGGCAATGGACTTTGCGGTGCTCAGGCACTTACACTGATTTTAAGTTATCTGCCGCTGCTTATTGTTGCGGCAATTGCAAGCACACCGCTCGGTGCAAAGCTCTATTCACGCTTTTCCGATACAAAGCACATATGGATCTTCGAAACTCTGTTCTGCGCTGTAATTTTACTCATCAGTACAGCAAGCCTTGTTGACCAGAGCTACAACCCGTTCTTGTATTTCAGATTTTAATAAGGAGCAAAAATATGCGTTTTAAAGACGACAGAAGCAGGTTCGGACGATATGTTCCTGCATTCGTTTTCTTAATTTTCATATTCGGAATGGCCGTCTGGTTTCTGTTAAATCCAAAATCAGACTACAGCTCGTCCGAAAAGCGTTATCTTCAGCAATTCCCCGATGTATCCGTTGACAAGGTGCTCGACGGAACTTTCGGCACAGACTTTGAAAGCTACTTTGCCGACCAGTTCCCTTCAAGAAGTTTCTGGGTAGGTCTGAATGCCTATTACAGCCTTGATACAGGCAACAACGGCGCAAACGGCGTGTATAACTGCGGTAACGGTTATCTGATAAACAAGCCTGTTTCTACGGACAATAAGCTTGAAAAAAATGTTGATGCTATTGTTAAATTCAAAAACACAATTAACGTTCCCGTAACGGTTATGTTTGCCCCGTCAACAGGATATGTTGCCGACGACGTTCTGCCTGCCGTTCACGACAAGTACAACGACGATACGTACTTTGAACAGATTTCCTCAACGCTCAGCACAAACGGAATTTCATTTGTTGATTTGCGCCAGACCTTCAAGGACGCTTATGCAAGCGGAAATCAGCTTTACTACAAAACCGACCACCACTGGACAACGCTCGGAGCGTATACGGCGTATGAAAAGCTCTGCGAACAGATTAACATCACGCCTGCACCGAAAGAAAGGTTTGAGATTAAAACCTACGGCGGTTTTTACGGCACGACGTATTCGACAAGCGGTTTCTGGTTTACACAGTCCGACAGCATTGAGGTTTGGGACAATCCCGAAAACACAGACAAAAACATCAAGGTTAAAATTTCCGAGGGCACAAATACAGATGAATACGGCTCAATGTACTTTTACGACCACCTTGAAGAGGACGACAAGTACCCTGTTTTCATTGACGGCAATCACGCTCTGACGGAGATTACAAATTCAAACGCAGAGAGTGGAACGATTCTGCTTGTTAAGGACAGCTTTTCACACAGCCTTGCGCCGTTCCTTGCCGAGAACTACAGCAAAATTATCCTCGTTGATATGCGTTACTACAAGATGAGCGTTTCGCAGATTGTGGAACAGGAAAAGCCCGAACAGGTTGTTTTCCTCTACGGCATTGACAATATCGCAACAGACACTGACCTTGTCTGGATAAAATAAAGACATATTATATAACACGGGCTGCCGCCAAATCTTCGATTTGCGACAGCCCGATATTTTTTCTATTTTTATTTTAACAACATTTATTCTGTTTTCAATATCTCGTCAATTTCCTTTTTTGCGTCCGACATTATCTTGCTTACGTCACTTCCGACAATATCGAGATTTTCAGCCTTGATTAGTACAACCTCATCTATTCCGAATATTCCCTGCGCCAAAGCCCTGACATATCCGTATCCGAATTCGTCATTATAAATCGTGCCGCCTGCCGTTGTAACATAATACAGCCTTTTTGCTCTGCACATTCCCACAGGCACACCGTCGTCAGAATAACGGAACGTAAGCCCTGTAACGCAGATTTTTTCAAGATAGGCTTTCACCAAGGTCGGAAACGACAAATCCCAGAACGGTGCAACAATAATAATCTCGTCAGCTTTTGCAAACTGACTTGCATACTTAAAATACGGATTGCTGAAATCTCCTTTTCTGCACGCCTCGTCCCTCATAGAGAGCGTTTTTTCGTCCAAGGCTGAAATATTCTCCTGCGCAAGTCGGACATACTCCTTTTCACAATTCTTTTTGTCGGCAAGGAAATCTGCAAGCTCTCTCGTTCTTGAATTTCTCCTCACCGCACCGTCAATATACAAAAGCATAGCTAAACTCCTTAATTTTACAGATACTTACTGCCCCACAACATTTAGTACAACGCATAAATTTCTTATCGCTCGGCATCATTCTCCTATCCTCAAGACAAAAATTATTGACTAACACTTCACTGCCCGAAGGGCAACTTCACTTGCGAAACAAACTTAACGTGCCGTCAGGCACACTTAGTTCGTCCAAATAAAAAAGACACCCGAGTGGGAGTCTTTTTATTTGGAGCGGATGACGGGAAGCAGCCGCTTCGCGTCTGCACTGCT
>JBJFHX010000089.1:0-3634 GCA_051893995.1 Ruminococcus sp. | reverse complement strand
CCACTCGACCATAATTGTAAATTGTACATTGTTAATTGTTAATTTGCTAAATTATAGTTTAGCTTACTAAAAGGGATAACCATATAAACTTTTATTCTCACTCAAAATAACGGCAAGCCTTTTCCCCAGTCAAGCGGAATGAGAAAATAATACGGTGCTGTGATTAGTGCGATTATAATTGAAGAAATAAGCCGTTGCTTTTTTGTCAGATTTGTTGCTTTCAGAATTATGAAATAATTAAAAATAAAGGTCACCAGCATTGAAATAACAACAGCGATAATTACAAAAATCCAGCTTCTCAGGTCTTTTTCAATCGGACTTTCGAAAAAACTAAATAGTAATATTAAAAAACCAATTCCTATATCTATGAAGCCTGTTTCTATTTCGCTGATTATTAAAAATATAACCACCGCTGAAAGATAACCGATTAAGTCGGCAAGCAGTCCGAATTTGTATGCACGTTTAACGGTCTTGTTAAATATCATATCGTCCGACTTTTTAAAAATTGCCGAAACTGCTTTCAGCGCAATGTGATTGAGAAACAGCTTGCCTAAAACCGAGAAAAAAATACAAATAACTGCGGCTAAAATTGCGGCGATAACGTATTGTGTAATGTCCATAGTCAGGCTCCTTTCATTACAACGGAATCCCGATTGAGAATAAAAAACAATACGGTGCAGTGATTAGTGCGATTATAATTGAAGAAATAAGCCTTTGCTTTTTTGACAAATCGGTTTCGGTGAGCACCTTTGAATAACAAAATACGAATATCAGAGTCATTGAAAGTGCAACGCTGAAAATTATAATAATCAGAGTCGATAAATCATACGGTGACGCCGCCAGAATTGAAGGAAACGAAAGCAAATACAGTTCCCAGTAATCAAATCCGTTTTTTATTATGTCGTCTGTAATCAATGCAATTGTGCCGATAAAACATCCGATTAAATCAGCCAGATAGCCGTACAGAAACGCACGTCCGAATATTTCGCTGAAAATTGAATAGTCGGTATTCCTGTAAATGACCGACACCGTCTTAACGGCAATGCTGTTCATAATCAGCTTGATAATCACGCTGATTAAAAGCACGAATAAGGCTGATATAAGTCCCCAAAAAATATATTGTTCCATAACGCCCTCCGTTCATTTTATTGCGAATTAACTTAATTGCACTATATGTTTTATTACAATTTAATTATATCACTATGATTTTATAATTGCAATATCTGTTTATTCAATGGTACAATTTTGTTATGATACACAAACAGAAGGATATTTATTTGTAGGTTTTAACAATCGAAAAATGTAGGGAACAGTCTTGACTGTTCCGAATATATCAGAAGTTGGTTTTAATCCTGCGGAACGGTCAAGACCGTTCCCTACACTTTATAATGAAAAGTATCTGAAATATTTAAACTGTTGACATTACTCAAAACGAAATCAAAATAATTTAATTTTACAGCTTTGATAAATCGTCAAAAACTGATAAATCGAGCGTGGAATCAACGGTAAATTCGGTGGTGATAAGCTCAGCATTTATTCCGCCTTCGGCTTTGAATGAAAGCAGTGAGCCTGTTTGCTTGTCAACCGACATTTCAAAGGTATAGCCTTTTTCACCGTCTGCACTACCCGAAATGATAAAACATTCCCTGCCTGCAACCGTATCAATCCTGTCAATCTGCCAGCTGTCAAAATCCCTTAAAAAGTCAAATGCGTACTCCTGCGGAAAATACTGCTCATAGGCAATCGGCAACAGTCCCGTATGACTTCGTGATTCAAAAATATAACATCCGTCATCCTCCGAATAACGGTAACGCTCCTTTGTTGCAAGGAGTGCGTTTGCGTCAAGCTCAGAATCGTTGGGTGAAAAGTAATTTTTCGCAACAAGCCTGTTTTCATCCAGCGTGTTAAGCCCTTCGGCAAATTTTTCTCTGCGTTTTCCCCTGATTTCTTCCGCAATATCGGAATTGAATTCATTGTTTTCGCTGTCAATGAGCGACACATCGTTTCCAAAGCTGAAATTCTTTGAATATGTACCGTCAATGACATAATACGATACAGCCACTCCGTCGCCGTTATATGTAAGCATTTTCGCTTTGCGGTTGTCACCCTGCTGAATACAGTATGAAACATAATAAGCTGAATTTTCGCCGCTTTGGTAGTAGGTAGCCTGCAAGGTGTTGAAGTAGTCAATTGAGTTATTCATTCTGTCGTAGACGTAGTCCTTGTTCTGCTCTGAGTTAAGCGGTGCTGAGGGATTGAATTCAATCTCCGTTCTGCGCTCCTCGTCCGTAAATCCGTGTGCGTAATAAAGCTCCTCAGCCGTCCATTTATGTTGCGTTGTCGGCTGAGTAATCGTAGGCGTACTTTCAATTATCTGACTGACGGAGCTTTCCTGAGCAGGCGCACTTTGCTTTACGTTATGGACGATTATTCCGCCCGTAACAAGCACGCCTGCCGCCACAATTCCCGATACGGCTTTGATTCCGAGTGACGTTTTTGCCGCCGCTTTTACAGCGCAAGCAACTGCCGTGCTTTCCGACAAGGCAGAAAGGCTTATCGGGCAATAGAATTTTTCGCTGTCGCTCATAAGCGAATACGCAACAAACGCAAGCGGTGAAAATCCTCCGAGCGTGTTTTCGCTGAAACCGAGCCTTTCAAGCTCCGATTTAATTGATTTTCTTGCATTGTAAAGCCTGCTTTTAACAGTACCCTCTTTGATTTCAAGAATTTCGGCAATCTGAGATACGCTCATTTCGTTGTAGTAGTACATCATAACGCACTCACGCTGAAAAACAGGGAGATTTTTCACCGCTGTAACAACGGCTTTCCTCAGCTCATTAGCCTCAACCTGCTTTTGCGGAATGAGCTGAACGTCCGTTTCTTCTGCATTTTCAAAAAGCACTCCATCATCAAGGCTCGAATAATTTTTATTTCTTGTCAGCCTGTTTTTGCAGTGATTTGACGTTACCGTTTTAAGCCAGCCGAGAAAGGCTTTCGGGTTTTCAAGCGTGTCAAGCTTTTTCAGCAAGGTCAGATAAATTTCCTGCACTGCGTCGTTTGCCTCGTCCTCACTGCACAAGAGCGTCAGGCAGTAGTAGTAAACATATCCGCTCGTTTCGTCAACAATGCGCTCCATTGCCTTTCTGTCACCGTTCTGTGCCCTTGCAACGTATTTTGCAAGCTTATTTGCATTTAGTTTATTTTGATTTCTGCGCATTACATTTCACCCCTTTTCATTTTGTCAAATAATTTCATAATTTCTGTTTTTGTCACGTCCGACAGCTTGTAATTTCTGCTGTCAATAATTATACTGTATTTTATAAGTCTGCACAAGCTCATCACTTTTCACTCCTCTCAATTAAAAAGACAACGGAAAAGTAAAAAGGTTCACCAAAAAATTAATCTGATTATCTCTTCTAATCAGCTATGAATTTTTGATTGTTTTATGAGTTAAACCATAATTTTTTAGTCCGTTATATAAGTCGGATATGATATAAAACTCGGTATCTCGGGAGTCAAACATTTTTCTGATTCTGACGCAAGATACTACTTAACTTCATCTGTCAACTTAGGGACACTCCGTGTCCACACAAAAATTGCATTGCAATTTTTGTGAATGGGACGTGTGGGAACC
>JBJFHX010000088.1:1218-15030 GCA_051893995.1 Ruminococcus sp. | reverse complement strand
TTCGGTGCTTCAATTGCGCTTAAATGCGAGCGGCTTATGCCAATCATCTCTGCAAGCTTTTCCTGAGTAATGCCCTTTCTTTTTCTGTAATAGGATATATTCAGTCCAAGCTCAACAAATTTGTCCACATTATCAAATGATATGGGTTTTGATTTTGACATACCGTTCACCTCAAGTTAAGGTTACCCTATATGACGAAAAATATAAACTTTTTATTCAAAAGCTGTTGCATTTTATTAAAAAGCAAAATATAATTATTACACAACATTTGCATTTTATATGCAAATGTTGTAAATATAAAAAGGAGAAATAGGTATGAGAACTTCTAAGAAAACATTGTCCGTACTGCTTGCCGCAATAATGGCATTCAGCGCATTCTCGGCATTGCCATTTACTGCAAGCGCCGCAGAGGTCGGGTCAAGTAATGCAGTAGGTGCAAAATCCGGTGATTATAAATATCAGGTTCTCGATGACGGTACAGCCTCAATTACAAATTACAGCGGTTATGACACCGTTCTTACAATACCGAGTGAAATTCACGGATATACTGTTACAAGCATTGGCTCGTCTGCTTTTTCAAACTGCGAAAATCTTGCCACTGTTATAATTCCGGACAGCGTTACAACCATCTCCGGCAGTTCATTTAGCGGCTGTTCAAGCCTTGTAAGCGTTAAAATTCCAAACAGTGTTACAAGCATAGGTTCCGAAGCTTTCTCAAATTGTTCAGCTCTTCCGACTGTAACTATTCCGGACAGCGTTACAACCATCTCCGACAGTTCATTTAGCGGCTGTTCAAGCCTTGTAAGCGTTAATATTCCAAACAGCGTTACAAGCATAGGTTCCGAAGTTTTCTCAAATTGTTCAGCTCTTCCGACTGTAACTATTCCGGATAGTGTTACAAAAATCGACGTCAGAGCTTTCAGCGACTGCAAGAGCCTTGTAAGTGTCAGAATTTCAAAAAATCTTACAATTATAAGCAATAATTTATTTAGCAATTGCTCAAGTCTTACAAGTGTTACAATTCCTGACAGCGTAACTGAAATTGATTATTTTGCATTTTCATATTGTTCAGCACTTGCAAGCGTTAAAATCGGTAACGGAATAAAAAGCATTGGTGGTTTTGCATTTAAATATTGTGAAAGTCTTGCAAGCATAACAATTCCCGACAATGTTACAAGTATCGGTAATTATGCCTTTTGTAACTGTTCAGGTCTTTCAAGTGTAACTATCGGCAATGGTGTGGTAACCATTGGTGAAAATACTTTTTTGGATTGCTCAAGTCTTTCGAGCATTAAAATTCCCAACAGTGTTGTAAGCATCGGCGAAGAAGCTTTTACAAATTGTACAGCTCTTGCAAGCGTTACAATTCCGGATAGCGTTACAAGTCTTGGCGGCGGAGCTTTTAGCGGTTGTACGAGCCTTGCAAGCATTAAGCTTTCAAACAATCTTACAAATATTGCTTCATCGGTATTTTATGGTTGCTCAAGCCTCAAAAGCGTTACAATTCCCGACAGTGTTATAAGTATAAACGATTTTGCATTTGATTATTGCAAAAGTCTTGAAAGCGTAATAATTGGAAGCAATGTTATCAGTATTGGAAAATTTTCATTTTTTAGTTGTGAAAGCCTTGCAAGTATAGAAATCCCCGACAGTGTTACAAGTATCGGTAATTATGCCTTTTATAGCTGTTCAGGTCTTTCAAGTGCAACCATAGGTAATGGTGTAGTAAGTATTGGCGAAAATGCTTTTACATATTGCTCAAGCCTTGAAACCATTACAATTCCCAACGGGGTTACGAGTATCGGCAGTTCTGCTTTTTATGATTGTTCAAATCTAAAAAGTGTAATAATATCAAAGAGTGTAACCGATATTGGCGACTACACATTTAATTATTGCAAGAATCTTACAATTTACGGATTCAAAAATACTGCCGCTGAGAAGTATGCCAATATAAATGAAATTAACTTTGTGGCTTTAGATGATTCTATCGGTGACGTAAGCGGTGACGGCACGTTAAGCATAGCAGACGCAACAACAATTCAGAAGTATTTAGCTTCTATAACAGAGCTTACCCCCGAACAGCTTTTGCTTGCCGATTACAACGGTGACGGCGTGGTAAATGTCAATGATGCAACAGCAATTCAGCGTGCATTGGTAAATAACTGAACTTAGTTTTTATTTGCAGACTTTATCTTATTTTCGTTCAGAAACAACACAGGGGTTGTTCCCTGCAATAGTACATAAACTGAAAAAATTTAAAATCCCCGTATCTGAACGATAAGACAGGTACGGGGATTTATGTTTAACGTCATTTCTTAATCGCAACGCACATTCGCCTTTTTCTCTTTTGAATAAAGGACTGATGCGTATATGCACGGGATAATGCAGGCGACAACGAGGAACAAGCCGACTCCTCCTAAAAGTACAGCCCAGCCGTTGAGCCTGAAAACCATTCCGACAATTGCGAGTATAACCATAACTGCGCCCGAAATTACGCCGAGGTAGCCGCCGAGCTTGTGCGTTTTCTTCCACACGGTTTCGCTTGAAAGCGTTGCGTGCGTTTTTATGCCGAGCGAGCTGTTCTGCTTGATTTTCGGGAGCATATTGCTGATAAAGAGCATAAGCGCACCTGATGCCGCCGCTAAAATGTATTCAAAAGCATTTCCCATTTTTGTCGCTCCGCTTATGCAGGTAACTGTAAGGTACCAGAAATCAATCAGGAAAAACAGGAATACACCAAGCACTATTTTGCCGACATACTTCTGATTTTTCAGCATATTTTCGTGGTGTTCGGCTACAAAGCCGTAAATCAGATAGATTATTCCCAGCACAATTATAATGCAGGGCATAAGCATTACAAGCCACTTTGACGAATAGCCGTCTGCCACGCCGTTGATATTGTAGTGTGACGGCACGATTTCAAGCGGTGAAAGTGCAACATAGACTGCCGTTAATGCGGCATTGATTAAAGATAAAATCAAGAATACAAATTTTTTCATACTAATCCTCTCCTCTTTTTGTAAGGTCAGAAAGCATACCGAGAATGTCCTCAATTACGCTCGTTTTGAGTGAATAAACTACATTCTGCCCCTGCTTTTCCGAATCAACAAGGTCAGCCTGTTTTAAAATGTTCAGATGATTGCTGATTGACGGCTTTGTCATATTGAACTCGGCGGCAATTTCGCCTGCGTTCATATCCTGCTTTTTAAGCAGAGAAAGAATTTTTCGTCTGGTAGGGTCAGCCAAAGCTTTCCAAACGTCACCCATTATGATTCCTCCTTTTGATTGTTAGTTAATTAGATAATTGTCTAATTAACTAATTGCATTATAGCATCGTTTTTTATTGTTGTCAAGCATTTTTAAATAAAATTTATGAATATCCCTTTGTCACAGCTTCAAATTCAGGCTTAATGAGATAAACTATAATTTAGCGGCGAGCCGCCGCAGGCAAATCGAGTGGAAAAGTCGGTTGTTTAGGTAAAAACGGATGCCCGAATTATAAATTGATATATAGGTAACGTTTCGGGACGTCAGGGATGCCGTCCCCTACGGATATAGAGGAAACGTTTGTATTACAATCGTAGGGGACGGGTTCCTACACGTCCCTAAACTTTTCCGATATATCAATCAATCCAAGGAAAACAAACTTATCCAAACAATACGCATTATTATAAATTTGGAGCGTAGCGACCATTAATTCCGTATTACGCATTACGCATTCCGCATTAAATTATAGTTTCGCTTTGTAAAAATATTAACCTGAAAATTTAACAATTAATGCTCGCTTCGTTCGGAGTTCATTATAATGTTGCTTTTTTTAATAATATAATGTATAATACTGTTTGTGATAAAATATTTTTCGGAGGAAATCTATGAACGGTATGATTAAAAAATACTTGCCTTATGCGGTTACTATTTTTGCTGTTTACCTTATTGCGCCGCTTTTATTCAGAAATCCTGCAATGTCTAACTTTGTTTCCATTGCATTTTACTTTATATTCCCCGGAACGGCTATTGTAAGCTCCGCAATTTACTGCTCAAAATACGGTCTTGACTTTTTGTTTGCTTTGATTGCGCCGATTGCGTACATTCCGAGTATGCTCATCTATTACGGCGGATTCAACCTGCCTAACATCATTCTTCTTGCTGTTTACCTTGCCGCAGGTATTTTCGGACTTTTCTTAGGCGATATCGCTTTTGGCGACAAGAGGCGCAAAAAAGAGGCTGAGGAAAAGGCTGAGGCTGAGGCTATGCTGCTTGAGGCAAAAAGACGTGACGAAATTGAGCGTGAAAAAAGAGAAAAAAATGAATCATCGCAGTCATATGACGACGATGATTTTGATTACGAAAAGTATATGTCGGATATTGACAAGCCTGTGAGTGCTACCGACGCTGAAATTGACGATATTTTAAGCGAGTACGGCACCGGCAAGCACTAATCAGATACAATAAAGATTTGTGTCCCACGCAGGAATATACGGGTGGTGGCGCAGGAAAATTTTATATTCGGGATTTATCCGATTGATAAGAATCGGGAGCCTGAAAATATCTTCAAATCTATGATACGCTGCGAAATTCAGCTTCGGCTTGAAATTTTGCAGCGTGTTTTTCATTCCCAAAAGGGTTTCAAGGTCTGCCCCCTCAACGTCGGCTTTTACGTAGCTCGCTGAAATTCCGCAGAGAATTGAGTCAACGCAGGCAACCCTCGTTTCTGTTCCCGTTTCGGCAATTGCGCTGTTGCGCCCTGCCTTGTTGTTAAATGTGAGAATGGTGTTGCGGTTGTATGCGCCGAGCTGCCACAAGTCGATATTCTTTAGGTTTTCACAATGCGCCTGCAATTTTGCAAAGTTCTTTGAATTCGGCTCAAAGGCTATGATTTTTCTGTAATCTCCGCCGCAGTAGTGCAGAAATTCGTCAATCGTATCACCGTTGTATGCGCCCAGATCTACGTAAACCTCGTTGTTGCTGAGCTTTAAAATACTGCTGAAAGCCTCGTCCTTGTCTGTTGTGATTTCATCAAGCAGAGAAAGCTCACCTGTATAATAAAATTTCAGGACATTTTCATACACCTTTTTCGAAAGCTCGTCCGAAAGCAGGCTGTAGGCTGTTTCTATATCCTCTCTGTATTCAGCTATGAAATTGTCGTCAAACAGATTGTTTCCAAAAACAGGAACGCTCGGCACAAGCGTTATGTGCCTTTTTGCAACCGATTTTATTGTGTTCATCACGTCAGTAAGCTGACTTGCAAAGCAGAGTGCAATATTAAAATCGCCGTACTCCTCTTCCACCTCGGACAGCTTTTTGACCTTAAAGCCGTGAAAGCTCTGACCACGCACAAAATCGTCGCTCGCCATAACTGCGCTTGCCCTTATACCGAAATGCTCAAAGGCTCTGAGCACCTTGTCGGCACCGTCGCCCATTCCGTAGAGGACAACAGGCTTATTATCGGTTTTAAGCCGAGTCCAAACGCTTGTAAGGTTATTGAATATATTTTCCATATCTTTATTTGCTCCGCTAAATTTATTAATCTATATTTATCGTATATTTTTCATCATAGCTTTTTACGTAACCGTAAAAGCAAAATACATTATCACTTTCTTTAATATAATAATATTCTGTACCTAAATTATCAGATATATTAACATTGTTTACGTCATTTATAAGCTGTCCTGCACAGTATGTATCGCCCGTCTGATTTAACGTATATATATTTGCACTCCAATAGTTTTTGGAAAAAAGATGTTCGTTACTATATTGTGGATATGTCACTATTTTAAAGGAATCATTATCTTTTCCAACAAATAAAACACCTCGAGAATTATTATCTGAATAAATAATCATGCACGAATTATCACCGTATATCACTTTATCTATATCTCCGTTCGCTGTATATTTAAAAACATCTTCCGGAGAGGAAAAATCAATAAATAAATTTTCAAAAGGACAGACATATAATGCAGTTCCTAATATTGATACAACAGCAATACTTATAACACACATATAAATTTTCGTATGCTTTGATTTGAATCCTTTTATATTTCTTTTGCGATTTATTTTCTTAATAATGATGTATATAACAAGACATATCGAAAAAACAATAACCAGTCTGAATAAAGAATAAAGCATTACTAATTTTACCTTTCAATTAATCCGATTCCGGGCATAAAAAAAACGCCCACCCTGTTGGGTGGACACTTTTATGTGTTGGCATCTCCCTATTTTCCCGGGCCGTCACCAGCCAAGTATTTTCGGCACCACTGAGCTTAACTTCTGTGTTCGGTATGGGAACAGGTGGACCCTCAGCGTCATCAACACCAACTTCTCAAGAGATTTTCTCTTGAGAACAATTGATATTATACTACATACTTTTACGTTTGTCAACACTTTTTTTAAATTTTTTATTTTAAGGGCGACTGCGAGAGCCGCCCTTATTTAAAAAAATCAGTGTTCAGGCTTTCCGTCAGCCATACATTCAACAAGAACTGCCTTCTGTGCGTGGAGTCTGTTTTCAGCTTCCTCGAAAATCTCGTTTGCGTGCTCTTCAAACACGTCTGCTGTGATTTCCTCGCCGCGGTGAGCAGGCAGACAATGGAGCACCATACACTCGTCGTTTGTAACAGCCATAAGCTCCTTGTTGACCTGATAGCCTGCAAAAGCGGCTTCACGGATTTTCTTCTCCTCTTCCTGTCCCATTGACGCCCATACGTCTGTGTAAACAACGTCAGCGTTCTTTGCGGCTTCAATCGGGTCGGTAACGATTTCAAACTTATCCTTGCCGTACTTTTTGCCGAACTCAATGATATGCTCGGGCGGCATATAGCCCTCAGGACAAGCGGCAGAAAAGCTCATTCCTGTGCTTAATGCGCCTACGATAAGCGAATTCATCATATTGTTGCCGTCGCCAATAAAGCACATCTTGAGTCCCTCGAGCTTGCCCTTGAACTCACGGATTGTCATAAGGTCGGCAAGCACCTGACAGGGGTGGCAGTAGTCGGTAAGGCCATTGATAATCGGGATTGAGCCGTACTCTGCAAGAGCCTCAACCTCGCTCTGCTCAAATGTACGAATCATAATTCCGTCGAGAAAACGTGAAAGCACCCTTGCTGTGTCCTCAACAGGCTCGCCTCTGCCAATCTGCAAATCGTTTGACGAGAGGAAAAGCGGATAGCCGCCGAGCTGAGTCATACCTACCTCGAACGAAACACGTGTGCGTGTGCTCGACTTCTCGAAAATCATACCGAGCGTTTTGCCCTTTAAATATTTATGCTCAATGCCGTGCTTCTGCTCGTATTTGAGCTGGTCGGCAAGGTTTAATGTGTTGATGATTTCTTCTGTTGACCAGTCCTCAAGTTTAAGTAAATGCTTCATTTTAATCATTCTCCTTTAATGTGTTTTCATACTAATCTATGATTGAATTGCGACAAGATTTTTGAGAAGATTTTGTGCAAGACAAATAACATACCGCAGAAAGGCTGTCGCCTTTCGAGGACAGGTTATGAAGTATTGTGCAAAATATTCCAAAAAGCTGTCAGCTGTTTAATTAGAGATTAGTATGCAGTATATTGAGTGCCTCGTCGATTTCTTCGTATGTAATCACAAGCGGAGGCAACATTCTTAATAAATCCTTTGCGGTGATGATGAGCAGTCCGTTTTCAACACACTTTGCGGCTATATCGTGAGCGTTGCCGCTTCCAGGCTCAATGCCTATCATAAGTCCCATTCTGCGCACGTTCTTAACGTTTTCAAACTTTGAAACCTTTTCTTCAATGTATGCGCCCTTTTTGTTCACCTCGTCAAGAAAACCGTCGGCAGTTATCGTGTCGAGCACGTAATTTGCGCCTGCGCACACAACGGGATTTGCACCGAAGGTTGTGCCGTGAGTTGAGGGTGACATAACGTCCTTTAGCTTATCTCCGCACATACAAAGACCGATGGGAAGTCCTCCTCCGAGCCCCTTTGCAACGGTCACAAGGTCGGGCAGAATTTCGTAATTTTCAAAGGCAAACAGCTTGCCTGTTCTGCCGACACCCGTCTGAACCTCGTCAACGATTACGAGAATATCGTTTTCGTTGCAGAATTTCACGAGCGACTGAACGTAGTCCTTATCGAGGATATTCACACCGCCCTCGCCCTGAATAAGCTCGAGCATAACTGCGCAGGTATTCTTATTTACGGCGTTTTTAAGAGCGTTCATATCGCCTGCTTCAACGTACGAAAAGCCCTCGGTAAACGGAAAGAAGTAGTTGTGAAAAACGTCCTGTCCTGTTGCGGAAAGAGTAGTCACCGTTCTGCCGTGAAAGGAATTTTTCAGCGTTATAATTTCGTTTCTGCCCTCGCCGTACTTGTCAAAGCTGTACTTTCGTGCGATTTTGATTGCGCACTCGTTAGCCTCTGCGCCGCTGTTGCCGAAGCAGACCTTTGACATTCCCGTAAGGGTGCAGAGCTTTTCGGCAAGGTTGCTTGCCTGCTCACTGTAAAAGTAGTTTGACATATGCTGAATTGTGCCTGCCTGCTTTGTTACAGCCTGTACCCAGCCGTCGTTGCAGTAGCCAAGGCTGTTAACGCCGATACCCGAGGAAACGTCAATATATTTTTTGCCGTTTTCGTCATAGGCAACTGCGCCCTTGCCGCTTTTGAGGGCAACGTCATACCTTCCGTAGGTATGCATTATGTATTTTAAGTCTTTTTCCTTTGTATTCAAAAGTATCATTCCTTTAGGTAAACTTCATAAAATCACAAACACCTGAGAAACACTGCGGACACGGCACGCCGTGTCCCTACGAAAGGTGGTTCATTCCCCTATCTTATCGTTGTCAAATGAGTACACAAACACGTCCTCACGCTTTTCAAAGCCGAAATCACGCCAGAAGCTCTGACCTGTTTCGTTGTTCTGATAGCAGAAAATATGCGTCTTGTCAATTCCCTGCGACTTTATCATCTCAATAGCCTTTTCGGCAAGGGAATGACCGATTCGCTTGCGCCTGTACTCGGGCAGAACTGCCATATGGTGGATAAATCCACGTCTGCCGTCGTGACCTGCAAGCACCGTTCCAACGATTCTGCCGTCGATTACGGCTACCTGACTCATACCCTTATTGTGGCTGAGATAGCGCTCCATCTGACTTTTTTCGTCAGCCTTTGACAGCGCACGCTTTGAGGTGGTCTGCCACATTGCGTAAACCTCGTCGTAATCGTCAATTGTCATTTCTCTTATAATCATTTTTACCCCATAAAATTATAATAAGTATTTCGTGTCGGATTAATAGAACATTGTGCCGATACCTTCGTCGCTGAACAGCTCGAGCAGGATTGAGTGTTCAAGTCTGCCGTCGATAATGTGAGCACGGTTTACGCCGTTTCTGACAGCCTCAACACAGCAGTCGATTTTCGGAATCATTCCGCCCTTGATTATTCCGTCACGCTTGAGCATAGGAACCTCGCTGACGTTTACAACGGAAATGAGCGAATCATCATCATTTACGTCACGCAGAAGTCCTCTTATATCCGTCATCAGAATAAGCTTTTTCGCACCGAGCTTAGCGGCAATCTGAGCCGCTGCAAGGTCAGCGTTTATGTTATAGACATTTCCATCGTAGCCGCCTGCAACGGTTGCGACAATCGGAATGTAGCCGTTCTGCATTGCGTTATTAAGAGGAGCAGGATTGACCTCCTTGATTTCACCTACGTAACCGAGGTCAACGCTTGAAATCAGTTTTTCAGCCATAAGCAGTCTGCCGTCAAGTCCGCAGAAGCCCAGTGCCTTGCCGCCGTGACTTTCAAGAAGCTGAACAAGGCTCTTGTTCACCTTGCCTGCAAGCACCATCTGAACAATATCAATCGTTTCCTTGTCGGTAACACGCATACCGTTTTCAAAACGGCTTTCTTTGCCGACTGCGTCGAGCATTGCGTTGATTTCGGGACCGCCGCCGTGAACGAGAACAACGTTGATTCCGACAAGCTGCATAAGCACCAAATCGCTCATTACCGCAGATTTTAAATCCTCGTTAATCATAGCGTTGCCGCCGTATTTTACAACGATAGTTTCGCCTGTGTATTTTTTGATGTACGGCATTGCCTGTATTAAGACTTTTGCTCTTTTTGAGGTATCCATTATATATCAATCCTTTATTTAAGTGTGGAGTGTGGAGAGTGGAGTGTGGAGTTAAGGGTCGCTACGCTCCAAATTTGTAATGTTGCGTATTGTTTGTAAAGGTTTGTTTGCTGAATTTAAGTTGATAAATTGGTAATGTTTAATTTTTAGTGTAGGGAACAGTCTTGACTGTTCCGTAAGGTTACAGCTGACCTATGGGTAATCGGAACGGTCAAGACCGTTCCCTACATCTGTAAAAAATACAAAATCCACACCTGCGGCAACGCCGCATAAAATTAATTCGGGCATTAAACTTTTGAATTATTACAACCTATCCACCCGACCGAAATTCCGAATTACGCATTCCGAATTAAGTTCTGTAATCTCCGTTAATTTTTACGTAATCGTATGTGAGGTCACAGCCGTAGGCTTCGGCTTTTCCGTCACCGTCGTTAAGAGATACAAGAATGTCAATTTCTTTTTCAAGCAGGATTTCCTTTGCCTTTTCTTCGGAAAACTCAACGCCTGCACCGTCCTTGCACACAAGGATTTCACCCTTGCACGATTTAAACGAAACATCAACCTTTTTAACGTCCACGTCAGCTCCGCTGTAGCCGATTGCACAGAGCACCCTGCCCCAGTTTGCGTCAGAACCGAACATAGCCGCCTTGACAAGGCTTGAACAGATTATGCTCTTTGAAACGGTTACTGCGTCTTTCTTTGTCTTTGCGCCGTCAACGGTGCAGACAAGCAGCTTTGTTGCGCCCTCGCCGTCAGCGGCAAGCTGTTTTGCAAGCGACTTGAAAGCCTCTGTAAGACCTGCAACAAAGATTTTGTAGTCCTCATTCTTTTCGGTTATCGGCTCGTTGCCTGCAAGTCCCGAAGCCATAATTGCGAGGGTGTCGTTTGTTGAGGTGTCGCCGTCAACGCTTACCATATTGTAGCTGTCCTCTACCGCCTCACGCAGAGCCTCTTCAAGCATTTCCGCAGAAACTGCTGCGTCGGTTGTAACAAAGGAAAGCATTGTTCCCATATTGATGTGAATCATTCCGCTGCCCTTGGCAATTCCGCCGACGGTCACCTTTTTGCCGCCCAGCGTCATCTCCATAGCCATTTCTTTTTTGACTGTGTCGGTAGTCATAATAGCCTCGGCGGCGTTTGTTCCGCCGTCCTTCGAGAGCTTGCCCTTCATCTCAGATACACCCTTTACAACTGTTTCAATGGGCAAGGGCTGACCGATTACGCCTGTTGACGCAACAATTACGTCGTCGGGACTTACCGACAGCGTTTCAGCCGCAATATCGCACATTTTTTTCGCAATCTCAACACCGTCAGCATTGCAGGTGTTTGCGTTGCCAGAATTGACAATAACAGCCTGCGCAATTCCGTTTTCAAGGTGCTTTTTTGTTACCTGAATCGTTGCGCTTTTTACAAGATTCTTTGTGTAAACAGCCGCCGCAGTACAGGGCTTTTCGCAGTAAATAAGCGCAAGGTCACGCTTGGTTGTATTTGACGGCTTGATTGAGGCGCACACGCCCTGAGCGGTAAAGCCGAGGGGTGAGGTTACGGTGCCGTCTATAAAATGAAAGTTTGCCATATTTAAAATCCTTTCAGTCAATGCTTTGTTTTATACGGTTTGTAAATTTTGTCCTTAAGCCTGTAATATACGATTGCAACCAGCCATGCTGCCAAAAATATGACAATACCGGAAACAAAAGAGTAAATAGTATTCAGTGTAGTTCCAAGATATTTCACGACAAAATTACTTGCAAAAATCAATACGGGATGCACAACATAAATCGCAAGCGAGTATTTTCTGCCCGAATAAGCAATATATCCTGACAATCTTCCGGGATTTTCAAGTGGATTTTTCAGTGCCAACATAAAAATTGCAATTGAAAACAGAGTAGTGCTCAGAAACTGCTCTCGTGTTGCGTCAAGATTAAAATACATCAGCGTATGTTTTTCAACCATAGTTGTTGCACAAAACAGCACTATGAGAAGAATCAGTGAAATGTTGTTTATCTTTATTTTGTTTATGTCAACCGAATTAAAAAGCTTACCTATGTAAAAATACGGAAGTCCGACAAATATAAAATTCCTTAAATATACAATATCAAATTCTGCATTGAACAGCATTAAACTATATTTTCCGAATATCAGATCACATAAAAGCAGGATAACAATCAAAACTATACAGAGTTTTTTCCTTTTCATTAAGAAATCGGACAGGAAATAATCAATTATCATACAATAAAGCAGTGCCGACAGAAACCACAAATGTTCGCTGAAGGGCGAGCTGTTTAAAAATACAAATTTGACAATATTTTCTAATGTGAATGTTTTTGCCAGATAATCTAAAATACCTGCGTCTTTCAGCGAAACAACCGCATAAAACAGGAAAAAGGCAATATTCGTTATCACAGTCAGAATAAATATTTTCTTGATTCTTTTCTTCTTTTTCTCTTTCGGAACGAAATAAAAATATCCGGAGATTATAAAAAACACGGGAACTGCAAAACGGTAAATACAATTAATATCCGAATACATAAAGGATGTTGTATTGTGTATCATCACAACGAAAAATGCAGCTATCATTCGCAGTATGTCAATGCTGTTGATTCTTTTACTCACTTAAGATTCCTCCATAAACAAGTGATAAGATTAAAACGCAGGAGGTACGATTACAAGACCTGTTGTTTCGTCAAGTCCGAAGATGATGTTCATATTCTGGATTGCCTGACCTGCCGCACCCTTGACCATATTGTCGATTGCGGCGCAGGCTACAAGCTTGTTTGCACGCTTGTCGTGGTGAATTGAAACGTCGCAGAAGTTTGAATATTTTATGTTGTGAATGTCAGCGCACTTGCCGTCATCTAAAAGTCTTACGAAAAATTCGTCCTTGTAGTAGTCCTCATATGCCTTTCTGATTTGCTCAAAGGTTACACCGTCTTTTATGTCAGCGTAAACGGTAGCGAGGATTCCTCTGTTTACGGGAAGCAGGTGAGGCACAAAGGTGATAATTACCTTTTGCCCCGAAAGCTTTGAAAGAGTCTGCTCAATTTCGGGGGTGTGGCGGTGAGAGGCTACCTTGTAGGCGTGAAATCCCTCGTTAAGCTCGGGATAGTGATTGCCCTGCGACGGCTTTCTGCCTGCGCCCGTAACTCCGCTTTTGCAGTCGCAGATTATGCCCTTTGTTTCAACAAGTCCGTTTGCGATTGCGGGTGCGATTGCAAGGGGCGAACAGGTTGTGTAGCAACCGGGATTTGCTACGAGCTTTTTGCCCTTGATTTCATCTCTGAAAAACTCAGGCAAGCCGTAAACCGACTGCTCATGGAGCTTTTTGTCAAGGAAAGTTCCGCCGTACCACTCGTTGTATTCGTCCTCGCTTTCAAGCCTGAAATCTGCTCCGAGGTCGATGAAAGCCTTGCCAGCGCTTATGCACTTTTCGGCAAGCTCCTGCGAAAGACCGTGAGGAAGTGCGGCAAAAATAACGTCGCTCTTTTCAACAACTGCGTCCTGATTTTCGCAGACCATATCGTTTAAAAATTTATATGACGGGTAAACGTCGCTTAGCTTTTCACCCTCGAAAGAAACCGAGCTTATTGCCGAAATTTCAGCGTTCGGGTGAGCTGAGAGCAAGCGTACAAGCTCTGCGCCTGCGTAGCCTGTTGCGCCCACTATACCTGCTTTTATTTTCATATTCTTCACCTGTTTATTTT
>JBJFHX010000088.1:0-1118 GCA_051893995.1 Ruminococcus sp. | reverse complement strand
CCTGTTGCGCCCACTATACCTGCTTTTATTTTCATATTCTTCACCTGTTTATTTTAATATCTGTGATATTGACTTTTTAATTTAAATATCCTATAATTAAGTTACAGGGAAAACCGTTTAAAGCGGTTAGCCTGTCAAGAAAAATTAAAGATTAAAATAATCGTTCAACTTTGCTTTGGTCGGCTGTTGGGCGATTATTTTTTTATGTATTTAACAAGCTGAGTGAGTGATACTATCAGAACGATAAGTAAAACCAATTCAGTCATACATATCACCCCCAATCGGTGGGAGTGCTAACCGCCTTAACTTCCCTGTAACCCCATAAAGCCAAAAGGCTGTATGGCGTATTTAATATTTTATAATTTTTCCGCTATCCCGGCAACACGCTTTGCCTGAGCCTTTACGTTTGATGATGCAGGACCGCCGAAAGCAGTTCTCTCATTTGTACAGCGTTCAAGCGAAATTGCGCTGTAAACGTCGTCTGTAAATACGTCGCAGACCTTTTTGTACTCATCAAGCGGAAGATTTTCAAGGTCAGTGCCAAGCTCAATGCACCTTGCAACAAGCTCTCCTGTTGCCTTGTATGCATCTCTGAAAGGCACGCCGTTCTTTGTCAGCCAGTCAGCGCAGTCGGTTGCGTTGATAAATCCGCCTGCCGCCGCTTTTCTCATATTTTCGGGGATAACTCGCATTGTGTCGAGCATAGGAGTGAACGCTGTCAGGCACATTTTAACGGTATCGACCGCATCAAAAATTGCCTCCTTGTCCTCCTGCATATCCTTGTTGTATGCAAGGGCAATACCCTTCATAATCGTGAGCAAGGTCATATTGTCGCCGAAAACTCTGCCGCTCTTGCCTCTGACAAGCTCAGCGATGTCGGGGTTCTTTTTCTGCGGCATAATTGACGAACCTGTCGAAAACGCATCGTCAAGCTCCACAAACTTGAATTCCCAGCTGCACCACATAATAATTTCCTCAGAGAAACGTGAGAGGTGCACCATAATTATTGAAAGAACGGACGCAAACTCAATGCAGTAATCCCTGTCGGAAACACCGTCGAGCGAGTTGTTTGTGATTCGCTCAAAGCCTAAAAGGTCGGCTGTGATTGTTCTGTCAAT
>JBJFHX010000087.1:0-3741 GCA_051893995.1 Ruminococcus sp. | reverse complement strand
CATAAATTGCATTGCAATTTATGAAACGGGACGTCAAGGATGCCGTCCCCTACGGCAATACAGGTAACGTTTGTTTAAAGCCGTAGCGAGCGACGCCCTCGTCGCTCACAAAAAACGTCACCTATATAGCAACACATATTCAAAAAATAAACCTTTTCTAACAACACGAACTATTACAAATTCGGAGCGTAGCGACCCTCAATTGTTAATTGTTAATTTTTAATTGTCAATTAAATTACAGTTTAGCTTACTAAAAGGGATAACCTTATTTTTTTATGCAGACAACACTTAAATCTATTCTTCTGCTTTAAATTTTAATTACCAATCTGTTAAATCCCAGTACACTTGAATATTCAACACTTTTTGAAACAGCTTTTACTACCTCAATTTCCGAAAGTGTTTTTTCTTCACTGTCATTTGAAACAATATCATACGGCTCTCCGTTATCACGAATAGAAATTATTGCGTCATTTCCGTCAATCGTAATACGAATATCAATATCTGCTTTTTTCTTCTTACCGGTACGCTCTGCGATGTCTGCCGAAATTCCTTCAACAGCTACGGCTATCCTGTTAGCAACGTTTTTTTCAATATTGTGACTTGTAAGAAACGATGTTAAATATAAAGAAACACCGGAGGCGTTTTCCTTAGAGCCTTTGAAAGACAATGAAACAATCTCATTATTATCATTTGATTCAATAAGATAAAAGCTGTCATACTTACCTTTTGATTTTCTTTTAATAACGAGAGTTATAAAATATAATACAATCAAAGTGCCGACCTGAGCTACCACAAGTGAAATCCACACGCCTGTTATTCCGAAAAATACTGAAAGAATCAGAGCTGAAGGAATCAGTATTACAATGCCGTTGACAACAGCAATAGTTGTTGATAATGTCTTTCTCTGAGTTGCCATATAGTAATACAGAAACAGAAAAGAAAAAGCAAGTGCAGGAAATGACAGAGCGTTTATTCTGAGCGCAGGAACTGCATTTGCAATATCGTTTTCAGCAGTTATTCCGAACAGTCTTATTACAGGTTCGGGCGCAACCAAAATAAACAGCATAGTTACAACGCTTACTACGGCAAGTATTGTGAATGCACGTCTGAAGGCATACCGTATTCCATCAAAATCCTTTTCTCCCAGACAAACACCGACAATCGGTATCATTGTCTGCGACGCACCCGTTATGAACATAGACATAAAAATCTGACTTGATGAGCATATTGAATACGAAGCCATTGCGTCTCTTCCGCCTGTGTTCTGGATAATCCAATTGAGAAACAGCATTTTGACCGTTATAAGAAGCGTTCCCAACGCACCGGATAAACCGACTGTAATCAGTTCGGAAAAAATACCAAAAAATTTTTTCGGAGCTTTCAGAATTGAAAAGTCAAAATGCAGCGTGCTCTTTTTGGAAACGAAATGTGTAATCATCATAACAAAGCCTATAGCGTAGCCTGTTACGGTAGCTATTGACGAGCCTGCAATACCCATACCCAAAACGCCCATATATACATAATCCATAATCAGATTTACTATATTAGCCACAATAATTATATTCGAAGCAAATCTCGGTCTGTTGTCAGTTCTGATAAAATAAGATGAACACAGCAGAATCAGATTAAGAGGCGTTCCGATTATAAACGGTATGTAATACTGGTATAAAAGCGGATTCAAAACCTTGTCCTTAGTAAGCAAAGAGCATATTCCGTCTGCAAGCGGAAGCTGTATTGCCATCAGTACAACACATAATAACACAACTGCAATAAATGTTGTCGTAAAAATGCGGTTTACAAGCGTTTTGTCATTCTTGCCCTTTGCAACGGCTATAACGCTTGAAGCTCCGAGTCCGAACAAAATTGTCAGCGAAAAATAGAGCTGAGCAACAGGTGATAACAGGTTTATTGCAGCCAAAGCATTCTTACCGAGAATATTGCCGGCTATTATTGAATCGACAATCATTGCAATATTTGTAGCCATAGCCGTAAGAACAGTAGGCAAAAAATATTCCGAATACTTCCTGTTTATTGTGACAGAATTACGTTTTAACGCTGTTTGACTCATATTATCACTCACTTTTAAAATATTATGCTTTATCTATCTCAAGAAAACTGTCCATTCCTGTCATAGTGAATATTTCCATAATCATATCATTTACATTAACAAGCCTAAGCTTTCCATTGACACTTGTCAGTTTCTTATGAAGCATTAAAACCACCCTGAGTCCTGCGCTTGATATATACTCAAGTTCTCTCATATTAAGAGTAACCGTTTCAATTTCATCAAAAGAATTGCGGTTAATCTCCTCCTCTAACTGAGGTGAGGTAATAGTGTCCAGTCTGCCGCTTAATGAAATTATAAGATTCTGATTACTGATATTAGTTGTGATTTGCATAAGGATACCTCCAACGTAAAATATTTATTTAATTATAACAGAATTTTCGTCGTATTACAAGAATAATTAATCAGTTTAATTACAAGTTCATAAATATATTATAAACTTGTAAGAATCACAAAATAATGACAAATCATAATGGCTAAGCAATATTTTTACACCGAATTAGTTTGTAAATACTGTACTTATGTCGGTACAAATGAAAGCACCATACGTATCGCAAGCATTATGCTTAAATTTCGTTTTCTCATTGAATCTACATACTAAGAGATTATTTATAAATCTAGCTTATTCTGTAACAGCACCCGACCTCGCTTTCGGGTTATATTTCATAATAAATAGTTCCAAGCTTTCTTTCAGCACTTCTATCTGGGATTTCAGATAAAATTCGTCCTCAAATAATGCGTAATGTACGCAAGCTCGAATCAGAATGAAAATCAGCGGCGTCAGTTTTTGATATGGAATACCGAGCTTGCCTTCTAAGTTTTTTGCGTATTCGGTGTAACGCTTATCAACACCCGCAAAGAATTTCTGACCGTATTCTCTGTATTTCGGGTGGGTATAGACCTGATACATCAGGCGGTATTTCTTTCCGTGCTTTTTTGCCGTCCAGTACGGTATCTCGTCTATATACCGCCATAAGCCCTCAACATCTGTGGGGGCTTTCGCCATAAAATCATCTTCCTCCTTACTCATACAGTATTCGGTGGATTGGATGATAAGGCCATCTAAATTTTCAAAGTAGGTATAAATCATAGATGTGTTATATCCGCAATGCTTAGCTAACACTCGAATACCGGAGCCGTGAAGTCCTAAATCGGCAAAACCGTTAAAGCACTTTTCCATAAGCTCAATTTTTTGACATTCGATTGTTCTTCTGTATAATTCGCCACCTATTCATCCGTTTCATTCAAATCGTTCGTTCTGAATAAAAAGTATAACATACGTCTGATTAAATTGCAATATATTTCAGCATTTAATGTACGAACAGATAAAACACAAAAAACAGCAAACTTCTCATTTCATATTCTTTTTACAATCTAAAAAGGTTGAACCTAATATTATTCCCATAATCTTATTAGTTACTTTAAATCCAAATATGTGGTACTTATTTAACACAAGAGGTATTAAAGATATTCACCTAAAATTACATAAATCAATCTAATAATAACTAACATATATCACTCCAACAGAAATTATTTATAATTATATTTAATAAACTGTTTAAAACTTTTCCTAAAATATATACATAAAAAAGCTGTAGAAAATAAATCCTACAGCTTTCAATGGCTCCCCCAACTGGGCTCGAACCAGTGACATCATGATTAACAGTCAAACAATC
>JBJFHX010000086.1:0-15380 GCA_051893995.1 Ruminococcus sp. | reverse complement strand
AAGATAAAATAAAGGTAGCCTGCAGCAATACCGACAGCCGCGAGCGGAATTGCATAGAGATATTGCAGCCACTCTATTTTACTTGCTTCAAAATCTTCCAGACCTGTTCTTCCGCCGAACAGCTTACCGAGCAGGAAAAATACCCCGAACGAGCTTAAAATTGCCGCAAAGTAGAGAACAATTTTTGACGTTCTCGGCAAAACGACTTCTTTGTCCGACTCAATCGGCTCAATGAATCCAAACATAGGAGAATGAAAAATCGTTCCCAGAGTAGCACTCAGCCCGATTTGGGTAAGCTCCTCAACTTCTTTTAAATACAGCTTTAGCTTATCTCCTACCCAGGTGCAAAGTCCTGCTATTACGCCTGTAAGACCAGCCTCAGGTCCGACGCTTGCTCCGATTAACAGCGGAAAGAGTGCCGAGCCAATCGTTGAAAAGACATTATTGTATTGATATCGTCCTGTCTTTTTAACTTTTCCCATAACCGTACTAAGTTCCTCGGGATAATCGCCGAATTTCTTTTTCCAGACTCCAATCAGCAATCCACCGATAACGCATACAAATAGGGCGTAGAGCGGAAAATTAAGATTTGAGGGTATATAATCCCATATAAATTCAATTCCGAGATTCATAATTCTTAAAAACGCCCAGACAATCGCACCGACAATTGCACCGAGGATGACTGTATACAGCAGAAACAACACATTATTTTTAACTTTTTTCAAAACACCACCGCCAATTAATTTGTTGGTATTATTATACAATATAATGAATTGTATGAAAAGTCAGGCAAAGCAAAATTTTTTTGACATAGATATAAAATTTTACACTTATTATTTAGATGTTTTTTCTAAAAACAATGTCAGAATTTGTCTAAAATACTCATTGATTAATTCTTTCTTACTTTGTATAATATTATTGTAAAAGAAAAAATTGACATAGATTAGGAGGTAATATTATGAAAAAAAGAATAATGTCAATAATTTTGTCGGTGGCAATGGTATTCTCCTGTATAATATCGATCACTTCTTTCAGTGCTTCTGCCGAAGAAACAACCGAAGAAAGCGTATATACCATAGCAGGAAATAAAGAGGAGATTTTCGGTCTTATCTGGTATGAATACATCACAGAGGACAACACAATGCAGAAGTCGGGCGATGTCTATGTGTACGAGCTAAAGGACGTTCAGGTGCATACAGATATTGAATTTAAAATTATCGAGCATACGCCCGACGGCAAAACTCACGAATACGGTGACGGTCCCACATCTCGCGGAGATTTCAGAATTTTCTCGGAATTCCGAGTTGCAAAAGCCTGCGACGTAACCATTACGTTTAATCCCGAAACATACGAAATCAATGTGCTGGGTGACGGCGTAAGATCAATCAGGAACGACGTATACAGAGTCTATGCCTACAGTATGTACTCCGACACATTCGGCACAACAAATGAAAATCCTTATCCTCTTGAAAACGAAATGACGCTTGGTGATGACGGAGTATATTCCGTAACCTTTAAAAACGTACAGCCCGAAGAGGACATAAAAATTGACATTTCAGAAGAATATTACGGCGACATTTTGCTCGGTTTTTACGGGTATAATTACTGCACAATTGACGTTGTAACTCCTTGTGATGTTACTGTTTATTTCAAGAAAGATTCATATAGTCTTGAAAATTCAAAAATCTGGGCAGAGGGTGACGGAGTTGTAGTCAGAACAAAGCCGTTAATATATGATTTGTATGTCATAGGAAATAACTTTGGCTATTCAGCATCTGATGAACGTAAAATGACTCAGTCTGATGAATATGTTTACCGTTACAGAGCAGATAATCTCAATACAGAAAGTGATTATAAATTCCATATTTATAATGTTGATTTGAGCGGTAATTTTGTTGACAGTTGGAACGGTAATTTTGAAAAAGAACCTGCCGAATTTGGTGTTGACAAAGTTGCAAAGGCGTATCCTAATCAGTATGGAAATTCAAGTATGTATTTTAAGGTTCCTTACAATAACGCAAGCGTGTTGATTACACTTGACCTTACAGACTACGATTATGTTTCAAAGCAGAACGCAGCTTACAGAATTGATTTGTTCGGTGATATATGCACAGACGGAAATATCTCCGTAACAGACGCTACAGAGCTTCAGAAGTCCTTGGCAAGCATTACAAGCCTTACCAATAATCAGAAAAATATTGCAGACGTAAACGGTGACGGTGAAGTAAATGTAAAGGACGTTACGGCAATTCAGGAAATTGTTGTACAGTAAAATCTTGATTCACAAAAATACAGGAGCAGACTTTTGAAATTAAGTCTGCTCCTTTTCTTTTATTTTACCGTAATCTTGCAGGTTGCCGTTTTTCCGTTATAGGTTTTGATTGTAATAACAGCAGTACCGCTCTTTTTTGCAGTGATTTTTGCCTTGTTGCCGGTTGTTTTTGTAACTGTAGCTACGCTTGCGTTTGAACTGCTCCATTGCAGATTGCCTGCGTTTGCATAAGAGCCGTTGTTAGTTGACTCCGAAATAATATATTCACTTCCTGCATTAAGTGTTACATTCTGAGCACTGAGTGCAACGCTTGAAGGAGCGTTTTTAACCGTTACTTTGCAGGTTGCAGTTTTGCCGTTATACGTTTTTATAGTAATTGTGGCAGTTCCGTTGTTCTTAGCCGTAATTTTAGCCTTGTTTGCAACAGTTTTTTCAACGGTTGCAACACTTGTATTTGAACTGCTCCACGTAAAATTCCGTGCATAAGAGTTGCTTTCCGAATACTGATAGATTGTGATAGCTTCACCTTTTCCCAGTATCACGTTATCAACACTGAGATTAACGCTTTTGGGAGCATTTTTTACTGTTATCTTACAGGTAGCGGTTTTGCCGTTGTATGTCTTAACGGTAATTGTTGCCGAACCATTGTTTTTTGCCGTGATTTTAGCTTTGTTTGCAACGGTTTTTTCAACGGTTGCAACATTAGTATTTGAACTGCTCCACGTAAAATTCTTTGCATAAGAACCGCTGTTTGTACACTCCGATATTTCAAAGCTTTCACCGATTCCGAGCATAAGGCTGTTTGTACTCAGCTGTATGCTTGAGGGAGCTGATTTTACCGTAACCTTACAGGTTGCAGTTTTTTCGTTGTATGTTCTTACCGTTATTGTCGCAGTACCGTTTCCTTTAGCAGTAATTTTAGCTTTGTTCTTTTCTGTTTTTTCAACGGTTGCGACACTTGTATTTGAACTGCTCCACGTAAAATTCTTTGCGTAAGAACCGCTGTTTGTGCTCTCGGAGATGATATATGATTCTCCGTTTCCAAGCGTAAGACTTGACAGGCTCAGCTTTATGCTTGACGGAGCCGATTTAACCGTTACCTTGCATTTTGCAACCCTGTTATTTTGCGAGCAAAGCTTTAATTCAGCCGTTCCTGTTGTGTTGGCTGTTGCTGTTCCGTCCTCTTTTACCGATACAACAGACGGATTTCCCGATGTCCACCTGCAACTGAGATTTATATTTGAGCAGTCAGATTTTGCTGAGATTTTATAGCTTTCACCTTTTCCTAATATAACAGACGAATCTTCTGCACTGACAGTTTCTTTTTCGGAAATTATATTATTCATTTTCTCCTGAATAATCGGGGTAAAAATCTTTTCGTGTGCATATTTCAGCGGATGTGTTCCGTCACCTTTTCCGTCTTTTTCGGTGTATCTGAAATACTGGTTGCTGATTGTTTCATTGATATTTGAAAACTCAGTTTCTTCGCTGATGTCAATATAAGGAATGTTCCATTTTTTAAGAGCCGATTTAATTACATTCCAGTATGCGGAAGTGTTGCTTAAATCGTTTCTTTGCTGACAAACAATAAAAAGCGTAGGTGTGTCAGAATAGTTTTTCTTTAAAAAATAACATATTGTTTCAACTGCGCCTGCGGTAGTATATTTGTCATAATTTCCGCTTTTGTTATTTGAATCCGTTACAGTGCCGACTGGAATATTCTGAAAAAGGTCATTATAACCTCCTTCAAGCAGAATAAAATCATACTTGCCCTTCATTTCAAGCACACGTTCCGTTATGCTTTTATCATTACCTGTCTTATCATCCTGAACGGCAAGCGTAGTTCCCGGAACTGCCTTTTGTGTGAGCTTCATATTATTTGCGTCTGCAATAAAATTACAGTAAGAATAATAGCTGTTGCCCAGAATATTTGTTCCTGTACCTCTTGCAATACTGTCGCCGTCGCAGTAAATTGATTTTCCGTAAAGGTAGTTTTCACTTAGATACTGGCTCTTTACAGCAGGCATAGCTTTCAGCGAATAGTCATTGCTTATACACTTCTTTATAATGCTTGTATCAGTGCTGTTAATTTTTCCGTTGTAATCAACGTCAGCGTTTCTTTTCTGTATTGAGCTGAAAGAAACTGTACCTTTTATATATTTATCAAGCAAGACTGTATCCGACTCCGACAGCTTGCCGTCACAATTGACATCGCCGAATTTTACAGTGCCTTTGCTTGTAAATTTAATGTTTTCGTCCTTTGCATATTTTTGTGCGTATGTACCGCTGTAACCGCTTATTACAAAATCGGATTTTTTAGTATAATTCTGTGTGCTGATTTTTTTACCGCTGGTTGAATCCGTTACATCGACTGTGGTTTTACAGCTGTAAACAAAGCAGTCAGCCCCGATTTTATCAATAGACATAGGAACAGAAACCGACTTCAGCTCAGAGCAGTTCATAAAAGCACCGTAACAGATAGTTTTCAAGCCTTCGTTAAGGTAAATATTTTTTAAGCCTGTACAGCCGTAAAACGCCCACCAGCCGATTTCTTCAACGGTTGAAGGGATTGATATATCTGTAAGTCCGGTTCTGTTAAAAAATGCAGCAGCTGAAATTTTTGTGATTTTATAACCGTCAATATTTTCGGGAATAACAATAGAGCTGTTATTTCCGAGATAATCCGTAATTTCTGCACATTCGTCGTCAATTATTCTGTATTTCCAAAATCCGTTAACCGATACCAAATCGGAACTGCTGTTTGTGGATTTAAGCATATTCAGTGATTTTGAATAATCAGCAATTGTTTTGTCTTCCTCAGTTTCCGCCTGACTCAGCTCGTCCTCGGTTATTTCTATATTATTTGTTTCAGCACCTGAAACAGCAGATGCAGAATAGGAAACACATGAAAATATAATTGCAACAGTCAGCATTATAGATAAAAATTTGCGCATATTGACCTCTCATTTTGTTTTTAACTATATTTTACAATATTTTTAAAAAAAGTAAAGGCTTTTTTAAAAACTGTATAAACAACAATAAAAATGTAAATTTTTCAAGTTTTACATTTTTATTGCAATTTCAGCCGTTATGTAGTATGATATACTATGTATAATACTTTTTTAAGCGTTTAATAAATTTAACTGCTAATGGATAAATAAGGAGCAAATTGTGTTTGGATATTTGCAGATTCAAAAAAGCGAGCTGCTTGTACGTGAGTTTGAGGCATATAAATCTGTATATTGCGGTTTGTGCAAACAAATGGGAAAGGATTATTCGTTCCTCACCCGATTAAGCTTGAGCTATGATTGTACATTTTACGCAATGCTTCTTATGTCTGTATCAAGAACCTGCAAAGGCTTTAAAGACGGCAGATGTACTTTTAATCCGCTGAAAAAGTGCAAATTTGCCCTGTGTGAAAGCGATTGTTACAGCAAAGCGTCTGCCTTTTCCGTCATTTCCGTCTTCTATAAACTAAAGGACGATTTAAAAGACGAGGGCTTTTTCAGAAAGCTTTTAGCAAAATTATTGCTGTTCTTTTTTTCTCACTGGCAGAAGAATGCCGCAAAAAAATATCCCGATATTGATAAATATATTTCCGAAATGACCACTTTGCAGGCAGAAGCCGAGGCTGACGAAAACTGCTCGGTTGATATGGCGGCTCATCCGACTGGGTATATGCTTGCAAATGTTTTCGCACTTGAAGCCGAAAATGACACCGACAGACGTGTATTTTACGAATTCGGCTATCATCTCGGCAGGTGGATTTATCTGGTTGACGCCGCAGATGACATAGAAAAGGACAGGAAGAAAAATAACTTTAACCCATTTATTTCTTTAAAAGAAGAATATAATCAACAACGGATTGTATCAGCACTCAATCAGTCGCTCGCAAGGGCGTATGACGCTTACAATCTTATTGACATAAAGGATTTCAGAGGTATTCTCGACAATATGCTTTTGCTTGGCTTACCCTCTGTTCAAAACAAAGTAACAGGCAATTTAATCGGAGGTAATAATGAATAATCCATACGAAGTGCTCGGAGTATCCGAAACAGCTACAGATGAGGAAATCAAAGCGGCTTACAGAAAGCTTGCCAAAAAGTATCATCCCGACAACTACGCTGACAGCCCTCTTGCAGATGTGGCTGAACAGAAGATGAAAGAGATTAACGAGGCTTACGATACAATAAATCAGATGCGCCAAAAGGGTAAGGGGACTGGCTCAACAGGCTCGTCGTCGTATTCAGGCTCTTCAAATTCTCAGTTTTATAACGTAAGAATTTATATTCAGCGCAATATGCTTGATCAGGCTGAACAGATACTCGATTCAACACCTATGGGCAACCGCACTGCCGAGTGGTACTATCTCAAGGGTATGTGTGCCTACAGACGTGGCTGGAGCGAACAGGCATTCAATAATTTTACAACAGCCTGCAATATGGACCCGAATAATCAGGAGTACCGTGCGGCACTCAACAATATGCAGAATCAGCGTGCATATAATTACGGCGGCTACAATCAGCCGAATATGCAGGGCACAGGTGCAGGATGTTCCTGTTGTGATGTTTGTGCGGCAATGATGTGCGCAGACTGTATGTGCGATTGCTGCAGGGCAGGTTGCTGATATGAAAAAGAGTGTGAAGAATTCAACTTTCAGGGTAGCTTTTTGCGGTATCATTGCTGCTCTGGCTCTTGCACTTATGCTTTTAACAACGCTCGTGCCTATAGGAACATATGCTTTTCCTTGCTTTGCGGGAATATTTATAGCAGCCGTAGTCATTGAATACGGCTGGAAATGGGGACTCGGTGTTTATGCCGTAGTATCTGTATTGTCGCTTTTTCTTGCAGGCGACAAAGAGGCAGTTCTCTATTTTATCGCTCTTTTCGGTTATTATCCGATTTTAAAGGCGGTATTTGAAAAGCATATAAAAAATAAAATAATTCTTTATATTGCGAAATTTGCGGTGTTCAATGCGGCGGCAATCGCTTCATTTTATGCAGCGGCTTTTCTGCTTTCAATTTCTCCTGAGGAATATACTCTTTTCGGTGTGTATATGCCTCTTGCGTTTCTGGCTTTCGGCAACGTATTTTTTCTTGTATACGATTTTGCCGTTACGGTATTTGTCAGTCAGTACGTAATCAGATTAAGAAGTAAATTATTCGGTAAAAAATAACAGCTAATTTGCGAAAAAAGAATTTTTATGTTATAATAATAGAAAACAAGAAAACACTAACGTCATTCCTTTTAAATTAATGAAGTTTTGAAAAGAAACAAAGGTGGTATCAATGAAACAAAAGATATTTGTCAGAGTTATCTGTATTGCACTTGCAGTTGCAATTCTCGGTTCGGTTTTCTTTGTAGCAGTAAGCTCATTTTCGGCAGGTGCAGTTTCTGCATCAACTGAAAACCCGGAAACTGCCACACAATCTCCCGAAACGCTCAAAAGTGATTTTGTAGCAACAGTGGGAACTAATTTTTTGCAGGCGACCTATGCTTCACCCTCAGCCGGTGCAAGCGGATATGTCAGCGATGACTACGTAAATCTCCGCAGCGGTGCTGGAACAAGTTATTCTGTCATTACCTGTATGAGAAAAGACACAAAATTTACATATGTAGACGGTAAGCTCTATAATTCAAGCTGGTATAAAATAAAGCTTACGTCAAATTCTACAACAGGCTATATCCACAAGGATTACGCTGCACTTTCTTCAACATCTTCCGATAGTTCTTCATCCGATAAAGTCACAGGTTACGTAAACGACGATTATGTAAATCTCCGCAGCGGCGCAGGCACAAGTTATTACGTTGTAACCTGTATGCGCAAGAATACGCAGTTTACCTTTATAAGCACAACGCTTTACAATTCAAGCTGGTATAACATTCAGCTTTCAGACGGTACAAAGGGCTATATTCACAAAGATTATGCAACGAAGAACGCAACCTCGTCAGGTTCGGGTTCTTCCAAAAAAGTAACAGGATATGTAAACGATGATTATGTAAATCTTCGCAGCGGTGCAGGAACAAGCTATTCTGTTGTAACCTGTATGCGCAAGAACACTCAGTTTACCTTTATAAGTACAACGCTTTATAATTCAAGCTGGTATAACATTCAGCTCTCAGACGGCAAAAAAGGTTATATCTATAAGCAGTATGCAACAATGAACAGCTCTGATTCAAATTCAGAAATACCAACAACACCGACAACGCCAACAACACCGTCGGGAACAATCAAGCTTTCTGCAACGAGCGAAACTATTTATGTCGGCAATAAATTTGCAATAACCGCTACAGGAGCAAGCTCTGTTACGTGGAGCAGTTCAAACACCTCTGTTGCAACTGTAGACTCAAATGGTGTTGTTACTGCAAAGGCAAGCGGTACTGCCGATATCAAAGCTGCTTCAGGCTCAAATTCCGCAACCTGTAAAATTACCGTTAAGTCGGGAACATCCGTCAATATTTCCTCTACTTCAATCAGCAATATGCGCAGAGGAAAGTCTGTACTTCTGAAATCAACCACAAGCTCGGTTAAGTGGAAATCCTCGAACACAGCAATTGCTACGGTAAATAACGGAATTGTTGATACAAAATCAAACGGCTATGTAACAATCACTGCCTACACCTCAAGCGGTGCTGCGACCTGCCTTATTAATGTAATAGGCAGAGATAACATCAGATTTGTATATGCTTCCCCGAACTCCGCACCTAAAAATTCAACAGTAACCTTTAAGGCAATTACCGATGCCGACAGAGTCGCAGTACGTTTTGTCGTATCAAACGGCAGTACTTCATATACGGTTGAGGCAACGAGCAAGGAAAAAGACGGTGATAATTACATATGGTCAGGCTCAAAACAGCTCAGCACCTCGGGTAAATGGACTGTCAAGGCTTATGCTAAATACAAAACCTCGACAGAATATCTCACGACTCCCGGAAACGGTGAGGGAGAGGTGTTTGTAACTTCTTCAACTGACAAGACAACAACTGTTTGTGCCGAAAGACGTGCAAGCGACGAGGTAATCGACCTTATTGCAAACTACGAGGGATTCTTAAGCAGTGTAACTGCCGACAGTATAACCTCCGACCCGACTCTCGGCTACGGCAAGGTAGTTCTTACAAATGAGCAGTTCTATAATAACCTCACCAAGAACGAAGCGTACGCTTATCTTTGTCAGACGGTCAATAAGGGCGGCTATACAACAAAAACCAATTCATTCCTTTTGGATAACGGCATAAAATTCAATCAGCAGCAGTTTGACTCGCTGGTCTGCTTTACCTACAATGTCGGTGCAAGCGCAATCTACAACGATTCCGATTTGCAGTCTGTTCTTCTTAATACAGGCTCAGGCAGCTCGACAATCAGTGCAGGCGCAAGCGGATATGTCAATGCAAGCGACGTTAACCTGCGAAGCGGTGCAGGAACAGACTATTCTGTCCTGACCTGTATGTCACAAAATACAAAATTTACCTTTGTTGACGGCAAGCTTTATAATTCAAGCTGGTATAAAATCAAGCTCTCAAACGGCACAACAGGCTACATCTACAAATCATATGCGTCTGTTTCAGGCGGCACAAGAGATTTGAATAATGTAAATAAGCAGAACTATCTTAACAGCTATCTGCAATATCATCACGCAGCAGGAGCCTGCTACTGGGGACTTTTATACAGACGAATTGACGAGGCAGAAGTATTCTTCTACGCTGACTATCAGCGTGACGGTCAGTACAACAAAAAAGGCTTCAGCTTCTACTGTCAGGTAAGACCGTCCTTCGGCATAGGCTGATGTGACTTGATATAATGTGTTTATAATGAAAATGAAGAAGGTAATCAGATGAAAAAAATAGGATTTATCGGCGCAGGCAATATGGCAACTGCCATAATCAAAGGACTTATGACGCAAAACGGCGGAAAAGCTGATTTTATCAATGTTTTTGATACAGATGCCGATAAGTGTGCAATAATGTTCGATATGGGGGTTTCGGTCTGCAAGTCGGGTTGTGAGGTTGTTGAAAACAGCGATATCACCGTACTTGCCGTAAAGCCTCAGAATTATTCAGAGGTGCTTGAAACAATCAGGCCTGCCGTAAACGAAAGCAAAGCTTTCGTTTCAATCGCCGCAGGAATTTCAATCGGCTACGTGCAGTCAGCTCTTGACTGTAAATGCCCTGTTGTACGTGTGATGCCCAACACTCCTTTACTGCTCAAAAAGGGTGCTTCTGCACTCTGCCCGTCCGACAACATCAGTGATGAGGACAAACAGGTTGTATATAATATGTTTGCAGGCAGCGGAGTATGCGAATATATCACCGAGGAGCATATGAATGAGGTTATTGCAGTAAACGGCAGCAGCCCTGCATATATCTACCTTTTTGCAAAGGCAATGGCTGATTATGCACAAAAGCAGGGAATAGACTACGACAAAGCTATGAACCTTGTGTGCGCAACTCTTGAAGGCTCGGCTGCAATGCTTCGTGAAAGCGGCGACAGTGCCGACGTTCTTATTCAGAAAGTAAGCTCAAAGGGCGGCACAACAATAGCCGCACTTGATAAACTCAAAGAGCACGGCTTTTACGAGGCTGTTCAGGATGCAATGGACGCCTGCACAAAGCGTGCCGAGGAGCTTGGCAGGTAATATTCATATTATAAATACATTTCGCATAAAGTTTTAACAGGACAACCAAAGCTTGTACTTGGCTGACACCGATAAAACGAAGGGAATGTATTTATGAAAAGCTTGGTATTTTCGTTCAAAAAGACAGGATTAGGCAGAAAAGGAATGCACAGAATAACGATTTCCGATGTGCAATATTTTTTCAGACGTTACGGCTTAAGGGTGATGTTCACCGCAGCCTTGCTTGTTGGACTTGTCGCAGGTTCAATCTGCGCACAGAATTCAGGCGAATCCCTGCTTAATTCTCTCGATTTTTTATTCACAACAAACCTTGACGCAAGACTTGCACAGAACGCAGCAGGTACTTTCTGTGCATGCTTTGCGTCAGATTTTATATTTTTATTTTCCGTATTTTTATTCGGACTAACCCCGTGGGGAGTGTTCGTTATGCCTTTTGTCGTCCTTTTCAAGGGCTTCGGCACAGGCTTGACGGCAGGCTACCTTTTTGCAGTGCAACAGCTTGGAGGAGTTGGATTCTATCTGCTTGTGCTGTTGCCGGGAACATTTTTATTCTGCATTGCTCTTGTAATGTTTTCGTCAAACTCCTTTATGTTTTCAAAGGATATGTTTGTCTATACGTTCGGAAAATATCCGCCCAGGCAGTCAATGCGTTCGGGAGCAACCACGCTTTGCTCACACCTTATAGCTTCTCTGATAATGACGTTCTGTGCATCTCTTATCGATACGGCACTCTGGACGTTGTTTGCAGGAGCGTTTAATTTTTAGATTTTGCTTATGCAAAAGTCGGAGGTATAAAATGTCAAATGAAAAAAGCTCTGTTGCTCTGACATCTTTTATTTCAAGCTTGTTTCATAATTTCCCGAAGCTATTGCTGACAAATCTGCTTTTTGCAGTACCGTCAGCCGTATTTTTCGGCATATTCTGGTTTATCAATACAATTACGGGCTTGAATTCAAACTTCATACTGTTTTTAACTGCAATACCGCTTTTCCCGTTCTATGCAGGCGTTGTACAGGTCACCTCGCATATGGTCAGGGGAGAGGAAAACGTAGACGTTGTGCATAACTTCATTTCAGGCGTAAAGGAAAATTTCCTGCGATTCCTTATTCACGGAGTTATATTTTATGCAGCAATATTTTTCAGCTACTATTCAATCACAATGTACACCTCCTTCGGCAAGGTCAACGGAGTCTTTTACATTTTCCTTGCAATCAGTATAATTATAAGCATATTTTTTCTTTTCACATTCTACTACGTTCCGCCGATGACGGTAACATTCGATATTTCAATGAAAAATATCTACAAAAACAGCGCATTAATGACCTTCGGTGAATTCAAGCATAACCTGATAGCCACCCTCGGTTTGTTCGTGCTTTTCCTGCTTTGTGCAACAATTCTTATGTGCTGTTACGTGCCGATTGCGGTAATCATAGCAACAATAGTGCTTGCACTTTTCTTTGTTCCGTCAATAATGTCGTTCATAATAAATTCTGCTGTTTACAAACCAATGTACACAATGATAGTTAAGGGCGATGAAAAGAGCAAAGAAATCGATAAGAAAATAGAGAACAGAAAGAACGGCATTTTTGATGATAAAGAAGAAGCACCGAAGAAAAATATTGCTGAGGGATTTTCGGATATCGAAGTTGACGAAAATGCCGACGGCGACGAATATATCTACTATAACGGAAAAATGGTAAAGCGAAGCGTGCTCTTAAAGCTAAAAAAAGATGAAAACCCGAAAGGAGTGCAGGACTAATGGCAGGACGACACAGCGCAAAAAGCTCAAAAAAACCACTTGTAATAATCTGCATTGTAGTGGCAGTAATAATCATAGGTGTAATTTGTGCGGTATTATTCTTAAATTCAGGTTTAAATCCAGCAAACACGAATTCAACAACTTCACAGCAGACATCCTCAACCGTTCAGTCATCCTTGTCAGAATCAGCCGAAACAACATTTCAGCCTACAACAGGAGAACAGCCTACAACGCAGATTGAAACCTTTGCAGGCGAAACTTCCGAAGTGCCAAAGGTAGTTGTTCCCACACAGAGCGGTCAGACAGTCAGCTATTTCAACGCTACCTACGTGCCCTACAAGGCAATTGACTCCTCTACAAACGAGGAATGTTCACTGCGTGAGGTGTTCGGCTCAGCATTTTCACAGGGCGTAATCACATTCAACAGTGACGGAACATTCACAGACTCGGTAACTTCATCCTCTGTCGATTCGGGAGCGTATGCTTTAGAGGGCAATACAATTGTAGCAACCTATTCAAACGACAAGAATATGTCAGTCAAAATTACTTCGTGGGAGGGCGACACACCCTCTGAGCTTATCATCAATTACGGAGGCTATGACGTTTATTTCAATATGTAATTGAGAAAACGATGATTTTCCGTAGGGACACGGCGTGCCGTGTCCGCAGTCAATATCAAACGTAATATATATAGTATATCGGTGACAATATGGCAAAAAAGAAGACTAAAAAATCCTCTGCAAAATCAAAACAATCTCAGAAAAAGCAAACCAAAAAGCTCCCGATAATCATAAGCATTATCATTGTTGCAATAATAATAGCGGCTACGGTATTGTCAATAGTAAGCTGTACCTCACATCAAAACCGCAACAACGAGCTTTGTTCTTATCAGTGGATTCCCTCAACAGCGAAAAACGCAAGCGGCGACGAGGTAGAAATGTCTGAAATCTACAGCACCAACTACACCTCATACCAAGGCTCGCTTACCTTCAGGGAAGACGGCAGATTTTCACTATGGCTCTCACCGGGAACAGCTGACGACGGAACGCATACAGGCAGTTTCAATGTTAATTTAGATGATGAAATAGAGGCATATTTTGACGACGGCACAAACACAAAATTCAGAATCGAGCGCAAAGACGGCACTGTAAACGGAATAATCATCAACTATAACGATTACGAGATATACTTTTCACACGAATAAGGGGCATTAAAAAGTGATTCAAAACGCAGAAAATAAATCAGGCAGAATATATTTATTTGACAACATAAAATTTCTTGCAATTCTGCTTGTAGTAATCGGTCACGCAATAAATTTCCTGACCGACACCGACAACGGCAATATGCTTGAAAAGAGCCTGTTTCTTACAATCTATTCAATTCATATGCCGCTTTTCATCTTTATAAGCGGACTTTTCCTCAGACCGATGGACAAGTCAACAAAATTCCCGAAACAAAAGGTAATTTCATATATTCTTATCGGAATAGTCCTGCGGATAATGATGTCACTTCTTCGTCTGATACTCGGCAAAAATGTAAACTATTCATTGTTCGATATGTACGATACATTTGCGTGGTTTATGTGGGCAATGGCAGTGTACATTGCGCTTATGTGGCTTTTCAGGGAGTACAACACAAAAATTATCTTTCTGCTGTCACTGCTTGTCGGCTGTATGGCAGGCTACGATAAATTTCTTGATGACAAGCTCGCCCTGATGCGCATAGTAGTATTCCTGCCGTTTTTCGTAGCAGGCTATATGATAAAGCCGGAACAGCTTTCAGATTTTTTGACAAAGAAGTGGGTAAAAGTCGTATCAATATTCGTAGTAGTCGGATTTGTAGCCCTGTTCTTCATAAATACCGATATATATCAGTATCTCAGACCGATGTTCACAGGCAGAAATTCATTTGGAGTGCTCAAGGAGTGCAAAAACTTCGGCGGACTTATAAGACTTCTCTGCTATGCAATTTCAGCGCTGTTCGGTTTAGCTGTAATGAGCCTTGTGCCGAATAAAAACCTCGGAATCATCTCGAGAACCGGTACCAAAACCCTGCAAATCTACTTCTGGCATCAGGCGTTTTTGCTTTTCCTCTCACATTTCGAAGTATACGGACTCATTTCATCACTCACAGGCGATACAATCGCAACGGCAGTATATATACTTATAGCCGTAGCAGTCACATTTGTATGCTCACTCTCCGTATTCTCATTCCCGACCAATCAACTCCTGACATTCGGCAAAGAAAATAAGAAATAAACAATTAAATACTGATTATCTATCCAAGGCTCCCCTTTTACGAGGGGAGCTGTCATTTTGCCTGCAAAATGACTGAGGGGTGGAGATGAACTTTTCCTGATATATACAAGTTTATTTGACCGACAACTCTTTATATAATCATTGTAGCGAGCGACCCCTCGTCGCTCACACATCACCGAACAAACAAACATTTCCGTAGTACAATGTTAAACCAAAAAGTACACATATTGTATGAAATATAAAAAATTAGCTTTTGTTATTAATCAGTGTAGGGAACGGTCTTGACCGTTCCGCTGATTTACAAGCCAACCCTTAACCGACTCGGAACGGTCAAGACCGTTCCCTACATTTGAGTGTGGTTATTTTCATAACAAAAGTGATAAATTTTAGAATTAACACCGTAGTAGGGGATGGCTTTTCTGCGAAAACGGTAAACCTTTCCGTAGGGGACGGCATC
>JBJFHX010000085.1:0-15395 GCA_051893995.1 Ruminococcus sp. | reverse complement strand
AGCTTTTTAAAAACCTTTGAAAAATACATCTGGTCGGTAAAACCTACCGAATAGGCAACGTCCTTTATAGAAATGTTCTCGTCAATCAGCAGAACCTCTGCCTTTGAGATGCGGCAGTTATTTATGTAGTCAATCACCGACATTCCCGTTTCAGCCTTGAACAGTCGGTAAAGATAAGTTCTGTCAATCTTGATGTGATTTGCAACCGACTGCACATTAAACTCGGGATTGCGGTAATTCTTTTCAATATAGTTGCGTGCCAGAATAGCGTAGCTTGCGCTTTCGCTGTCCTTGCAGGGAAAATATTCAACGTAATACGAGAGCAAGATAATAAGCTTTCCTCCTGCTCTGCACTGTGCAAAGGTTGAATCTGAGCCGCAGTCCTCAATATTGAACAGGAAATCAAAATTCAGAATCGGTATCTTTTCAACAACAGGATGCTTTTTGCCAAAAGAGGTCTGACTTACAAGCCACGCCGCCTCAAGTCCCCGAAACTCAACCCAGCTGTATTCCCACGGAAAATCGCTGTCGGCTTCAAGGCAAACGTTAGAAAAAGGAAACGTCAGAAACGACTGCCCTGCACTTACAAAAAATCCGATTCCGTCAATCGTGACCATTCCCCTGCCGCTTGTGATATAGTACAAAGTGTAGGTGTCACGGATAATCTGCCGCTGTTCGTTTTCAAGATTTTCATCTCGTTTGCCGCATGCAAGACAAGTGCAGTTTATCGCATTATAGTCCAAATTTGTCCTCATAAATCCTCCATACAACAAATGTCCATAATAATCAAACAATTTTACATAGATAAAAAGCGATTTAATGTTTATACTTATATTAATATACAACATATTTACAGTTTTTTCAACATTTATTCAGGGGGAACTTTGTATGAATTACAAGTACGAAATAATAAATTATGACAAAAACCTTCCCGCAAAAATAATGTACCTTGATTTGTCGTCCGAAACTCACAAAACAGAGCTTCACTGGCACCGTGAACCCGAGATAATCTACGTTGTATCAGGACAGGCTGAATGCCCGCAGAACGGTGAAACCCAGATTGTTAAGGAGGGTGACTTCATTTTCTTCAACAGCGAGGACGTGCATCTTGTTCGTCCCGTAACGGGCACAAGGGTTAAGCTTGTTTGCGTTCAGCTCTCCTTTGAGTATATGCGTATGTTCTGCAAGCCGATTGACAGCGTTATCTTTGACGTGAACAACAGACCTGAGGCAAAACCTGCGATTATTGAAATTTTACAAAAAATTGCTGCCGTTGATGTAGAAAATGACGATTATGCTTCATTGCTACATATATCATATGTAAATAAAATTTACTACTTACTTATGAAATATTGCATATGTTTCAGACGTGCTTCCAACTCGGTAATTATCCCGAAACGCGACTTCTCTTATGCAAAAACCGCAATTGCGTACATAAACGAAAACTTCAAGCGTGAAATTCCGCTTGACGAAATTTCGTCGGTGGTAAACCTTTCACCGTCGTATTTTTCTAAGTATTTCAAAAACGTAACTCAGGTAAGCTTTTCGGAGTATCTTGCAAATCTTCGCCTTGAAAACGCAATTCAGGATATGCTTACTAAGAATTCCACCGTTTCGGCTGCCGCTATTGAAAACGGCTTTGCAAACGTAAAATCATTTATTACGCAGTGCAAAAAGGTTTACAACTGCACGCCCGCGCAGTACAAGAAAAAGCTTTTAAACAGATAAAATATACGATATATACGATAATTTTTTCTTATTTATCCCCTCGACGAAAACGGACGTATCCCCCTTGATACGTCCGTTTTCACTTTTCGGGGCAGTTGCGTAACATTGTATTTTATAGCAGTATGTGATATAATACTCGGTAAATGATTATATTAGTTTGGAAGTGGAGTGCGGAGAGTGGAGTTAATGGTCGGTCGAGAGCCTCGACACGCAAATCTCCGAATTTGTAATAGTGCGTGTTGTTTGGATAAGTTTGCTTTCCTTGGATTGATTGATATATAGGTAATGTTTCGGGACGTGTAGGAACCGTCCCCTACGAAATTAAATACAAGCGTTTCCTCTATATCCGTAGGGGACGGCATCCCTGACGTCCCTATGCATAAATTGTGAAATAATTTATGCATTATGGCGAACGCAGTTCGCCGCTACAATAATATAAATAAATACGGGCATTAAACTTTTAAGTTATTGCAACCTATCCACTCTCCACACTCCACACTCGACAAATTAACCTCAAAGGAGGCTCATTATGATAAAAGGCGCAGTATTTGATATGGACGGTCTGATGTTCGACAGCGAACGCCTTGTTTACGAAACGTGGCAGATGATGATGGACGAGCTCGGATTTGAATATAACCTTGATATTTTCAAGAACACTATCGGTCTGCGTACCGATATGGCCGAAAGCTACTACAACAGCCTTTACGGTGAGCGTTTTTGCTACCAGCCGCTCAAGCAGAGAAGCCGTGAGATTTTCTTAAAACGTGTTTCCGAGGAAGGCGTTCCGATTAAAAAAGGACTTGTCGAACTGCTTGAATTTCTGAAATCAAACAATTTAAAAATTGCCGTTGCAACCTCTACCTCGGCTCAGACGGCTCACAAAATCATCAGAATGGCAGGAGTGTATGACTATTTCGACGCATTTGTCTGCGGCGACGACGTAAAAAACGGCAAGCCTCACCCCGAGGTTTTCTTAACTGCGGCTGAAAAGCTTTCGCTTCCGCCAAAAGAATGTGTTGCCTTTGAGGACAGCATAAACGGCATAAAATCGGCGCACTCGGCAGAAATGACAACCGTTATGGTGCCCGATTATTTACAGCCGACTCAGGAAATAATACCGATGATTGACTGCCTTTGCGACGATTTGTCGCAGTCGATTGAATTTATAAGCAAGAATCTGAAATAAACGGAGATGATTTTATGGATAACAAATTAAATGAAATTAAGAATCAGGCTAATCAGGCGGCACTTGAGCTGTGCGAGGCTGCAAAGCTGAAAAGCGGCGACATTGTGGTTGTCGGCTGTTCGTCGAGCGAGGTTTCGGGCGGCATTATCGGCAAAAATTCAAGCCTTGAAACTGCGCAGGCGGTTTTTGACGGAATTTATCCCGTTTTGCAGGAAAGAGGAATTTTCCTTGCCGCACAATGCTGTGAACACCTCAACAGGGCGATTATTGTTGAAAAGGACGCTGTTCCCTTCAGCGAGTGCGTCAATGTAGTTCCTCAGCCGAAGGCAGGCGGCTCCTTTGCGACAACCGCTTACCGCACCTTTAAAAATCCCGTTGCGCTTGAGGAAATCAAGGCTGACGCAGGTCTTGACATCGGCGGAACGCTTATCGGTATGCACCTGAAAAGGGTTGCCGTCCCCGTAAGGCTCACGCTCGACCGTATCGGCAGTGCAATTCTGCTTGCCGCAAGAACACGCCCGAAATTTATCGGCGGCTGTCGTGCGGTTTACGACGAGAACAATTTATAATTTCAACTTATCGGGCAGTCTTGCGTGGACTGCCCCTACGCATCACACGAATAAAATTACCTATCCTTTAAGAAAATATTGACATTTCGGGCTCTATAATATATCATTGTCTTGTAGACATAGCACAATCTGCTTATGACTGCAAACAAAAATTATCAAAAAAGGAGAATTTAAATGAAAAAGCTTAGAATTCTATCGGTGCTTCTGGCTGTGCTGACTGCGTTTACCTGCTTTTCTGCTGTTACAACGTCAGCCGCTCTGATCAAGTCAATTTCATCAATTGAAATTTCCGAAGTGCCCGACGATATTTACACAAAAAGTCCGGAGGAAATGCTGTACGGCGTTCAGATTACGGTAAATTACACCGACAGCTCCTCCAAAACCTTTACGGTTTCCGAGGACAACATTGAGTACGAGTACACTAATGATTACATTGACGCACACGCTACATCTCAGTCAACTGTTGAAATTTCACTCGGCTTAACCTCGTATGCTACAATTGACGCATACAACTACGTCGGCGATTTCATTCAGCTTCACGCCACAGCCTACAAGAACTACTCATACGATGATTCCTTTGAAGCTGAGCTGAAGCTTGACTATCCCGAGGATTACGACCTTCCCGAGATTTTCTGCAACGATTTTCTTGTTTACAGAAACAATCCCGACGGTACATTAACACTTGTTAATCATTCCTTTACTCCCTACTATTACTATTATAAGGAGGATTACACAGAGCCGCCCGTTGTTATTCCCGAAACGATTCACGGCAAAACAGTAACCGCTGTTGCTGACTATGCGCTCCTCGGAACTTCTCACCCGTATTCTGTTACTATTCCGAGTACGGTTACCTCAATCGGCAAATACGCATTCGGCTATTGCTTCGACCCCGACTCTTACGGCGACAACCACAACATTCCCGATAACGTAGCTAACTCAAGGCTTTCATATAAGCTTGCCGATGCTGAGGACGATGATAAATTCCTCGTTAGCATCAGCTTTTACGATGAAGACGCTCAGGCTCAGAGCGACAAGCTACAGGCTGAATACCTGTCTGACTGTGTAGACTATGAGTATGACGAAGAAATGGAGGTAGCTTACGCTACGCTCACAAAGGCTCAGATTTACTCAATGCAGGACGTTTCATACATCTGGATAGAGCCGTTATATGAGAGAGATTCATATGTTGCAGAAGAAATATATGACTTTGCCGAATACGCAGGTTCTGATACAGAAATGTGCGTTGAATTTGATGTCTACGCCGAAACTGACGAGGAGCTTGATTCACTTTGCGAGGAATTAAGCAACAGCTACTTCGGCGGAAGAACCGACTATATCATTGATGATTATTTCTACACTATGCGTGTTAACGCAACATTCAGCGAAATCAAAGCCGCTTCAGAGGATGATTACGTAGGCTTCATTTACTTCTATGGTGCAGACGGAATCTACTACGACCTCTACAAGGAGCTTTATTTCGAGGATGATAGCTACACAACTGACGTTTTTGCAGTTGATTACAGCGAAGAACATCTGACAAGCAACTACACCGAATATGCCGATACATATTTTGCTGACTGCGAATATGAGATTTTCAGCTTTGAAGGTCAGGAGACTCTGATTATCAAGGGTGCAACAAAACAGCAGATTTTAGAGGCAGGTCAGGATCTGAATTTCGGTATAGATTTGTTTGGAGCTCCGCTCATATGTCACTACAATGACATTGTAATCTGCGGTGAAAACGGAAGTGCGGCTCAGACCTACGCCGAGGAAAATTCAATTGAGTTTATCGGTACAGGCAGTGAGTATCAGCTCGGCGACGTAAATCTTGACGGAATTGTCAACGTAACCGACGCAACCGATATTTTAAAATACAATGTTGAGCTTGTAGCATTTACCGACGAGCAGAAAGCACTTGCAGACTTTGACGGAAACGGAATTATAAATGTTTCGGACGTTTCAGAGCTTCAGCGTGCAATTGTAAATTCGTAAAGCAAATACATATACAAAGCAACCGCACCCGAAATTCGGGTGCGGTTGTATTTTTTAATCCGTTATAAAAATCGGTGATTATCAAAACTCGGTATCTCGGTAGTCGTACATTTTGCATAAAATATTTTGAAATTTTCGCAAAACAGTATTGACTTTTCTTAATTTGTATTATAATATTGTATTGTAAGCTTAATACAAATATTGCAATGCAAAGGAGAGATATTATGAAAAAGCTAAAATTTTTATCGGTACTTCTGGCTATGCTGACTGCATTTTCCTGCATTTCTGCATTTTCAACTTCAGCCGCTGAAACAAAAACAATTTCATTGGTTGAGATTACCGAAGTTCCCGATGATATTTTTACCCGAAGTGCCGAGGAATTACTCTACGGCTTAAAAATAAAAATCAGCTATTCCGACAACTCCTCAGGAACATATGATATTACGCAAGACCTTGTTATGTACGGAACAGCACAGGACGAAAGCGCTGCAATGGGCTTGATTCAAGCGGCGGCAATAATTTCCGCTGACGACAATACAGCTTTGTTTGTCAGTGCAGCAAACTATATCGGCGATTTTATTGAGTTTCAGGCTGCTGTAATATCGGGCAGTGACAATTATCAGGAATGTACCAAAAAGGTGAGTTATCCTGAGGACTATGACTGTCCCGAAGTTTTCTGCAAGGACTATCTTGTTTACAAAACAAACTCCGACAACACGCTGACGCTTATCAATCACAATGTTTTTCCGTTTGATTATAGTTCGGAAGAAATTGTTTATCCCGAAATTGTCATTCCCGAAACAATTCACGGCAAAACCGTTACATCCGTTGCAGACTACGCACTGCTCGGATATGAGCACCCGTCATCGGTAACGATTCCGGGCTCGGTTACTTCTATCGGTGAATACGCTTTTGGCTACTGCATCGACTTTTACACCTGCGGAGATAATCATATGGTTCCCGACAATGTTCTGGAAACACGACTTTCGCAAAAACTTGCAGCATCTGACGACGACGAAAAATTTATTGTAAGGATTTCGCTGTACAGCTCAACTCCGAGAATACAGGGCAACAGATTAAGGCTGAAATACTTTAAGGACTGTACAGATTACGTGTATGACGAAGAAGAGGAGGAAGCAACGGCTACCATTACAAAGGCTCAGATTTATTCTATGAAAGACGAAGAGGATATATTAATTGAAGTTTTGTACACAAAAACCCGTAATCGCCTTACCGACGAGGTTTATGACTTTTCCGAATATGTGAACGGCGGAAAAATTCCTGCAAGTATTGCTTTATATGTCGCAAGCGAGGAAGATGCTGCCAAAGCAGGCGAATCATTCAGCAAAAATTATTTCGGCGGCAGAACAGGTTACACAATAGACAGCTTTGGATATATGTATATTGACGCAACGCTTGCCGAGCTTGAAAAGGCGTCGGATGATGACCTGACCTTATATATCGACGTCAAAACCCCCGAGGGTGTGGAATATGACCTGTTTAAAAAGCTGTACTACGAAAACGACGCATATAAAACCGACGTTTTCTTGCAGGGAAGTTTCGGAAGCAACGCTACCGAAAAGGAATATAAAACCTTTGCAAGAAAAAATTTCAGCGGCTGTAATTACGAAATTCTGATGTGTGAAAACACAAGAATTCTGATTGTCAAGGGCGCAACAAAGCGTGATATTATGAACGCAGGAAGCGCAGGCTCATATCAGATTAACACGTTTTCCACGCCGATTATGAACAACTATCAGAGTCTTGTAATCTACGGTGAAAACGGAAGTGCGGCTCAGACCTATGCCGAGGAAAATTCAATTGAGTTTATCGGTACGGGCAGTGAGTATCAGCTCGGCGACGTAAACCTTGACGGTATCGTCAACGTAACCGATGCAACTGATATTCTGAAATACAACGTTGAGCTTTTAACATTTAACGACGAGCAGAAAGCACTTGCAGACTTCGACGGAAACGGAATTATAAATGTTTCGGACGTTTCAGAGCTTCAGCGTGCAATTGTTAACTCATAATACAAAATCGCATATACAAAAGCAACCGCACCCGAATCGGGTGCGGTTGTTGCTATAAACGATAATTTATTTTAATGCGGAATTCGGAATTCGGAATGCGTAATTAATGGTCGCTACGCTCCGAATTTGTAATAATGCGTGTTGTGTGGATAAGTTTGTTTGCTGAATTTATGTTGATATATCGGTAACGTTTATTTTTAAGTGTAGGGAACAGTCTTGACTGTTCCGCAGGACTACATCTGACCTATAGGTAAACGGAACGGTCAAGACCGTTCCCTACATTTGTAAAAAATACGAAAATTCACACTTGCGGCAACGCCGCATATAAATTAATTCGGGCACTAAACCTTTGAATTATCGCAATCTATCCACTCGACCGAAATTCCGAATTACGCATTCCGAATTCCGAATTAAATTATGGTTTTCCGATTATTTCTTACTTTTCTCAGCGGCTTTCTTTTTCTTTTTAATAACGTAGGTGTAGGCACAAAGTCCTGCAAACGTCACTACGCATATCACCGTAACCGTAAATCCGGGCCAGAATCCCTTGGGATAATAGTACAGCTTGATTTCGTGACTTCCCTTTGAAAGCGGGAATGCAATAAGCGAACCGCCGACAGGGGTAATTTCAACCTCTTTGCCGTCAACTACGGCTGTCCAGCCCTCTTCATAGGGAACAGAGGTATAGAACAAGCCGTCCTCGCTTACGTTAATCGTGCCTTCCATTGAACTGCCCGAAAGATTTGTTGTTGTCATAACATCCTTGCTGATTTTTTTGTAGCCCTGTTCAAAAACGTCCTGATTGAGAAGGTTTACATAAACCTGAGCCGAGCCTGACTGACCCTGCTCAAGCTGAGCATAAACCGAAATCTTGTCGCCCTTGTTGAAGTAACCTATGCAGGCGATATACGGACGTCCCATTCCGTAGGTGGAGCTTTGTGCAGTGTCGTTCTGCATTACCGTAACATCGTCACCGCCCGAGATTTTGGCGTACATACAGTAAATACCGTCCTCGGGAGCCTCGTAATTCCACTTGACATACGGAGTAATTGATGCGTCGTTACAGCTGAATGAATAGTTGCCGTAGGATGATTTTGTTACGGGGAATTTTTCGTAATCGTAATGTCCCTGCGAAACAACCTCAAGCGCAGTGTATACGTTCTCGCTTATACCTGTTGCACGCTTGAAGAAATCATTTTGCTGGTCAAACGGATTGAACTGGTCCTCGTTGTCGTTTTCAACCCAACCCGAAAGCTCCTCGTTCACCATAAAGCCCATTGGAATATAGTGGTCGTTCTTTAGCAGTTTTTCGTTTCCTACCGTATAAACCTCGGACAAATCGTAGGTGTTGCGGTAAATTCCGTCACGAGAAATTATATATTTGAGGTTCATAAACATATTTGTTACGGGCGAGCCTTCGGCATAGGTATATCTGTTGCCGCTCTTCCAGCCCATCATACCGAAGTTCTCAAAGAAACGTGTCATATCAACATTAGCCATTGAGTTGAACATCGAAAGTCCGTTGTAGCCGTTGAGCGAGCCGTCGTTAAGAGTCTGGGTAGAGGTTGTTTCGGCACGCCACAGCTCGGTTGTGTTCTCCTCAAGGCTGTTCATATAGTCAATAACCTGCTCGGTTGTTTTTCCGCCTCTGGGGTAGTCATAAGTACCCGTAACAGTTGTGGTTTTTACGCCGATATACGCCGTTGCACCGCTTTCGCCGATTACGACGACAGCAAGCACAATCAGTAGCACCTGTTTAGGAACTATTCTTCTTGTATACAGGAAAAGCATTGTGCATACCACGAGGGCAATAATTGCAGTTCCGATGATTGTATAAGCCTCCTGAGTGCCGATTGCAAACAGGATAACAAGTGCCGAGCCCAGAGCCGCCAGAAGAACATCCCAGCACGAGCTGAAATCAATCAGCATAAACGCCCTAAATGCCATTACAACAAGCACAAAGCTTATGAGATAACTGAAACGGTAGGGAATCATATTTGTAAAGTGGAATCCGTGCCAGATATAGTCAAGCTGTCTGATGATACAGCTTAAAATCATAAAGAAGATAAGGCACATATCCACAACCTTTTCTTTAAGGCTGATTTTCTTTGATGTGAGGAAAAGTATGCCAAGCACAATTGAAACAGTGCCGCAGGCAATATTCGGAAGTGCGTCTGCCTCTTTTGTTGCAGGAGAAATAAACGTTATGAAGTTTGACAGAATTTCCTTGATTGCAGTCAGCACACCGAGCAAATCGTTGGTCTGACCGATATTAATACTGAACGTTGACGGAAACGAGCTGCCCGAGGCGTTTGTGTTCTGCAAGCCGAAGAATGCCGGAAGCAGGAAAAACGCCGTAATTCCGATTGCGATAAGCGAGAAAACTCCCATTTGCAGAAGCTTTGTAAAGAAAGTCTTTATGTTCTCCCACTTTACAATATTATATGCTATGAAAACAAGCAGCACAAAAATGCAGATAAAAAGTCCTATGTAGTAGTTTGCAAGAAGCGAAAGCGCAAGCGTAACAACGTAAAGTCGGAACTTGTTTTCGGTCAAGAGCTTTACTGCGCCGAGCACAACAAGCGGAGTAATGCAGACCGTATCGAGCCAGATTGTGTTCCAGTAGTAACCCATAAAGAATGCGCAGAACGAGAAGCAACAACCGAACAAAACGAGTGAAAAATCGTTTTTCCTGAATACACTGCGAAGGAAAATTGCCATAAACATACCAGCGCAGGCTACCTTTATTACAACAGAGAACATAAGGAATTCTCTTAGCCATTCACTCGGGATAAACACAGAAACAAAGTTTAAAGGACTTGCAAGGTAGTACGACATCAGCGCAAAGTAGTTTACGCCGCCGCCCTGAGTCCACGACCAGAACAGCGATTCACCGTGCTTGAGCTTGTCCTGAAAGTCAACAAGGAACGGATAGTACTGGTGCCACAAATCGGTTACGAGAATCTGCTGGTCACCGAACGGTGATACCTTCATAACTGCAAATGCGGTTGTCATCAGCACAAACGGCACTAAAAATGCAAGTATGATGAAACGGTTGTCTGAGAAAAAAGCCTTGAACCTGCCCTGATTTTTAAGCGTGGGCGCTTTGGCTCTTTTCACTGCTTGTGTATTTGGCATATTAAAATAAACCTCCTGCTATATTTGAAGCTATTCGTTTTGTGTGTCACATCAAAGCGGCACATATTTATAATATTGTACCACATCTTTTCAATAAGGTAAACAGAATTTATGTGAAAATTAAGATTTTATTTACGATTTATTTATATTTAACTTAAATGTAGGGAACGGTCTTGGCCGTTCCGATTACTCATAGGTTAGCTGTAATCCTGCACAACAGTCAAGACTGTTCCCTACTACTGTGTTAATTCTAAAAAAGTGCACGTCATATAAAAAATTGTAGGGAACGACCCCTGTGTCGTTCCTAACTGACATTCATCTAACTTATATAGGAACGACACAGGGGTCGTTCCTACTAAAATAGAGGTATACTTTAAATCCGAATTATATAATTAACTAAAATACCTTGACAGATGAGGTAATGTGTGTTATTATATATCTACGATAAACGAAAGGGGTGCTCAGATGTCGATTACTGCCGACCTTATACGAGGTCACACTGACACGATAATTCTGGCAAAGCTTATGGAGCGTGACAGCTACGGCTACGAAATCAACAAAGCCGTCTACAATGCTTCAAATCAGCTTTACGAACTGAAGGAAGCTACGCTCTACACTGCGTTCAAGCGGCTTGAGGACGCAGGCTGTATTTCGTCCTACTGGGGCGACCAGAGCACAGGTGCACGGCGAAAATACTACACAATCACCGAGCTTGGAAAACAAACCTACAAACAAAAAATTGACGAGTGGTTAGAAGCAAAGCGTCTGCTTGACACTCTGCTTCACACGGAGGGATAATATGGAACCGAAATTAAGAGATTATATTGAAAAGCTGTTTGCGACAGCTCCCAACACAAAGCAAGCCTACGAGCTTAAAGAGGAAATCATACGCAACACAATTGACCGCTACCACGATTTGCTTTCTGAGGGCAAAAGCGAGGGTGAGGCTTATAACCTTGCGATTGCAGGAATCGGCGACATTAACGAGCTTTTGGAGGCTCTTGGCGGAAACCCGATTGAGGAAAACGCAATGACTGATGAACAGAATGCGGCAATCAGGAGCAGAAACTCAATCTTTACGGGAATTGCCGTTGCGCTGTACATTCTCTGCGTAACTCCCTGTATTCTGCTTGCAGGCACACCGCTTGTTAACATAAGCCCTGTTTTTATGTTCTTTATGATAAGCATTGCAACGGGACTTCTGATTTACAGAAACAAGACAAAGTACATTATGCTTGAGGAAAATCCTGAAAAAGTTTCAAAAATTCGCAGAAATGCAATTCTCAAAGCCGTTGCAATCGGAATGTACATTTCCTGCACAACACCGTGCATACTGCTTGCGAATACTCCGATTGTCGCAATCAGCCCCGTATTTATGTTTCTGATGATTGCAATTGCAACAGTAATCATTGTTTTCACAAGGGACAAAAGCGGCTACACAAAGGCTGACGAAACAATGGTTGAGAATTTCAAGGAATTCAACGGACAAAAACGCAAAACCTCAGCACTCTACAAGGTGCTTGTGGCTATTTTGTGGGTAACAACATCATTCGTATACATTTATATTACAATTGCAACGGGAGTTGTCACCGCTGCGGTAACGTGGATAATCTTCCTCGTTGCGGTTGCACTCCAGAATCTTATGAAAGCAATATTTGACTATGCGGAGGCGAGAAAATGAGGAAATCAGCAAGAAACAGAATAATAGTCTGGTCAATCGTAAGCGTACTGCTTATCGGCTTGCTTACATTCGGCATAATAGGAATCAGAAATTACGGTGCTCTGAACTTCAAACTGTTCAGCTTTTCAAATGATGAAATTGATAAAATGACAACAGGCAGTGCGGAGTTTGACAAAAGCGAGGTCAAATCAATTGACATCAACTGGACAAGCGGAACAGTTGAAATCAAAAACGGCAATACCGACAAGGTAGAAATTTCGGAAAATGCGTCATACGACAAGGACGACGACAACGCAATGCGCTGGAGCCTTGACGACGGCAAGCTTAAAATTTACGACAGCAAAAATGCCTTTGGCTTCCATTGGTTTTCGTTTTCAACGTCGCCCAAAAAGCTGACCGTTACTCTGCCCGAAAGCATTTCGCTTGACGAATTTGACATAAGCTCGGCAAGCGCAGAATTTACTGCCGAAAGCATAAATGCGGATACTCTCGATATTGAAACTGCGTCGGGAGCAATCACCGTTGACAGCTTTGAGGGCAGAAAGGCTGATATAAACACAGCAAGCGGAACGATTGAATTAAATCGTGTTCTGGCTGACGATGTTGACATTGAAACTATATCGGGCGAATGTACAGTCACAGGCAAAATTGAAAAGCTCAACGTTTCGGGCGTTTCATCTGTACTTAACCTCACAGTCGGTAAAAACAACAGCGAAATCAACGCAGAAACCGTCAGCGGAAACGTCAATATCAGGACAAATTGCGACGAAAGCGGCTTTACAGCAAACTACAGCAGTGTAAGCGGTAATTTCAGCAGTGACTTTGCAGGCACAAACAAAAACGGAAAGTTTGTTTACGGCAACGGCAAAGCTGATTACAACATTTCAACCGTCAGCGGCAACATTGATATTCAGCCGCTTGCAGAGGACGAGCTGACAAAGTGGCTGTTTGAGCTGTCATAAACGGAGGGTAAAATGAAATCTACAGCAGTAATTTACAAATCAAAATACGGCTCGACTAAAAAATATGCGGAGTGGATAGGTAGTGAGCTTGAATGTGACGTTTTCGAAAGCGGCTCTGTTTCGGCAGATATGCTTAAAAAATACGATACTATAATCTACGGCGGAGGACTATTTGCCGGCGGAGTAAACGGCTTTAGCCTGATAGCTAAAAATTTTGACGCTGTCAGGGATAAGAATTTAATTCTGTTCACCGTAGGACTTGCAGACCCGAACGATTCGGAAAACACAGAGCATATCAAGGGCGGAATCAAAAAGGCTGTTTCTCCCGAATTATATGAAAAGCTGAAAATTTTTCATTTGAGGGGCGCAATAGATTATTCAAACCTCGGTATTGTTCACAAGGCTATGATGGCAATGCTTGTGAAGTCAATGAAAAGCAAAAATGAATCGGAGCTTCGTGACGAGGATAAACTGATGCTTGAAACCTACGGCAGTAAAATTGATTTTACAGACAGAAATTCAATCAATCCGCTTGTAGAATTCGTCAAAGCAATCTGAAACTAAAACTTTACATTTATTGTTAGTTGTTGTATAATGGAATGTACGAATTTGTACATTCCATTAATTTTGTTTATAAAATTGTTTGAAAATACGAAACGTCCTGATAAAACAAAGGAGATTTTTGAATGAGAAAGATTCCTTTTTCACCGCCCGATATTTCTCAGGCGGAAATAGACGAGGTAGTTAAGGTTGTAAAATCGGGCTGGATTACCACGGGCCCCGAAACAAAGCTGTTTGAAAGCAGAATTGCCGACTTCTGTCACGTAAACAAGGCTGTCTGCCTTTCTTCGCAGACCTCCTGCGCCGAGCTTACACTGCGTATTCTCGGAATCGGACCCGGTGACGAGGTTATTCTCCCTGCCTACACCTACACTGCAACTGCTTCGATTGTTTATCACGTGGGCGCAAAGCCCGTTATGATTGACTGCAAAAGCGGAAGCTTTGAGATGGACTACGACAAGATGGAAGAAGCAATCAACCACAACACCAAGGCGATTATTCCCGTTGACCTTGCAGGCGTAGTCTGCGACTACGACAGGATTTTTGAGGCTGTCGAGCGCAAAAAGAGCGTTTTTCGTCCCAAAAACGAGCTTCAGGAGAAGTTCGGCAGAGTTTTCGTTATGGCAGACGGCGCACACGCATTCGGTGCACAGTGGCACGGCAAAATGTGCGGAGAAATTGCCGACTTTACGAATTTCAGCTTTCACGCCGTTAAAAATATGACAACAGCCGAGGGCGGTGCGGCAGTTCACAGACCGCACGACGGAATTGACGAGGAGGATATGTACAAGCAGTATATGCTCCTCTCGCTCCACGGTCAGACAAAGGACGCTTACCAGAAAAACAAGGTTGCGGCGTGGGAATACGACGTTGTTGACACGCAGTATAAATGTAATATGCCCGATGTGCTGGCGGCTCTGGGTATCGCTCAGCTTTCGAGATATGACAAGATTCTCGACCGCAGGCACGAGCTTATCAGGCTCTACAACGAGGAATTCAAGGATTTGCCGATTCAGGTGCTCAATCACTGCGACGAAACCCATCGCAGCAGCGGTCATCTCTACTTTGTACGCTTTATCGGCAAGGACGCAGAGTACAGAAACAAATTTTACAATATGATGGCGGAAAACGGAATTATGTGCAACGTTCACTTCAAGCCGCTGCCTATGCTTTCGGCGTACAGCAAGCGAGGCTTTAAGATTTCCGACTATCCTAACGCATATAATATGCACAAAAACCAGCTCACTCTCCCGATGAACACAACGCTGTCGGACGACGATGCATGGTACATTATCGAAACCTTCAAGCAGTGCATAAATACACTCAAATAAGTAACAGCCGTTGGAGCAGATTCCAACGGCTGTTGTTTTATGCAGATGCAATTATTATTCTATATTTTCAGTCGTTATTTATTACGATAAACGATAATTTAGCGGCGAGCCGCCGCAGGCAATTCGAGTGGAAAAGTCGGTTATTTTGGTAAAAACGAATGCCCGAATTATAGATTGATATATCGGTAACGTTTCGGGACGTCAAGGATGCCGT
>JBJFHX010000084.1:0-15510 GCA_051893995.1 Ruminococcus sp. | reverse complement strand
AGAGCAATCCCGATATTGTCGGCACTGTATGCTGTATGCCGCCGCATCTTTCAGACGGTAAGGAAGATACTGCCGTTTCAATTGATAAAACCTATGTTGATTTCGGAATGAGCGAAACGGAAATTAAAAAGCACATAAAAATCGGTGATGTACTTACATTTAATACAAAGCCTAAAATGCTGTTGAATAATAAAATCTGCGCTCCTGCACTTGATAACAGATGCAGTGTAGCGGCTTTGATAAAATGTGCAGAACTTTTGTGTATGGAACAGAGCCTTGATTATAAAGTTGTAATTATGCTCAGCGTTCAGGAGGAAACCTTCGGCACAGGTGCAAAGACAGGAGCTTTTTCAATTAATGCAGATGAAGCAATAGCAGTTGACGTAAGCTTTGCTTCTCAGCCCGATGTAACAGGTCAATATTCAAAAATTGAACTTTCCAAAGGTCCTATGATTTGCATTTCACCTATTCTTAACAGGGCTATGTCGGACAAGCTGATTGAAATTGCCGAAAATTCAAAGATACCTTATCAGCTTGAGCCGATTTCGGGTGCAACGGGTACAAATGCCGATAATATTGCAGTAACAAAAAGCGGAGTAAAAACCTCGGTTATTTCAATTCCGCAGAGGTATATGCACACTCCGAACGAGGTTATTTCGCTTGATGACGTAGAAAACACAGCAAAGCTTATTTATGAATATATTAAATGCGGAGGTGCTTTTAATGCTTGATATGAAATTGCTTGAAAGACTCTGCAAATGTGACGGAATATCTGGTGATGAGGGAGAAGTAAGAAAGCTGATTATTGAAGAAATAAAGCCTTATGCTGACAGCATTACCGTTGATAATCTCGGAAACCTGATTGTTCATAAAAAAGGTAAAAACAAAGCAAAGTCAAAGCTTATGCTTTCTGCCCATATGGATGAAGTCGGCTTAATGGTTACTGATATTACCACAGACGGCTATCTTAAATTTGATGAAGTCGGCGGAATAGACAGAAGAGTGTTACTCGGAAAAAGCGTGAAGGTCGGAAACAATAAGATTAACGGCGTAATCGGAGTAAAGCCTGTTCACCTATGCAAGGGTGAAGAAAACAGAAGAATTCCCGAATTGTCGGAAATGTACATTGACATCGGAGCCGACAGCAAAGATGACGCTTTGAAATATATAAAATACGGTGACAGTATTAATTTTGTTTCCGATTTTACCGTAACGTCAGACTCAATTACTTCAAAGGCACTTGATGACAGATTCGGTTGTCTTGTACTGATTGAACTTATCAAGAGTGAGCTTGAATACGATATGGAATTTGCCTTTGTTGTTCAGGAAGAAGTCGGTTTAAGGGGCGCAAAGGTGGCAGCATTTACGGTTGACCCTGAATTTGCCCTTGTAATAGAAACTACAACAGCCGCCGACGTACCTGAAATTGATGAGAATAAACAGGTCTGCAATTTATCAGACGGTGCAGTGATTTCCGTTATGGACAGGCGCACAATATATGATAAGGAAATGATTGCGCTCGCCTTTGATTGCGCTGAAAAATCTCATATTAAAGCACAGTATAAACGTGCCGTTGCGGGCGGCAACGACGCAGGTGTTATTCATTCAAGCAAAAGCGGAGTAAGAACGCTTGCAGTTTCTCTGCCTTGCAGGTATCTACATTCACCAAACTGCGTTGTAAATAAGCAGGACTGCGAAAATATGCTTAGGCTTGTATCAGAGCTTGCTAAAAATATCGCCGGTGGAAAATTAAGCAATAAGGAGACTGAAAGATGATACTTTCTGCTAATGAAACGAATGATTTTATTACTTCCATTCAGAAAATATCAAAAAACGACCCGTTTGCCTGCAGGATTATTTCACTCTACAACAGCTATTCGCCTGAGCTTGCATTTGTTGACTACTGGATGACAGCAGACGAAAACAGCGGAAAATGTACAGGTGCTGTTGCACGCAGCGGAACAAATTTCATTCTCTTTATAACCGACGATTGTGATATGGAAGAGCTTTCCTCATTTATGCGAGTAGCAGGCGCTTCAAGCGTGCTTTGCAGTGGCAGGTATAAGCTCGATTTATTCGGAAGTAAGTGCATAACGGGTGCAATACTTGCCAGAAATAAGCCGTTTGAAATAATAGACGAAAGCTTAAATGTCGTTGAGCCTGAAATTAAGGAAGTATATGATTTGATAGTTCGGTGTGCTGACGAAAATTTCAGACCGCCTGTTTTCGAGGATTTTTACGTTGATGTAAATCACAAGCTGCGCCACAATGCAATGAGAATGTACGGCATAAGCAAGGATAATACGCTTGTAGCCGTTGCAATGACTGTTGCAGAGAGCGAAAACGGCGCAGTGCTCGGGGCAGTTTCCTGCGACCCCGAATACAGAAAGCACGGTTATGGTTCGAGTATTGTAAAGTACATATCAAATCGTTTGATTGAAGAAAACAAGGCAGTTTTTCTGCACAGGGCAAAGAATGCAAACGTGTCTTTTTACAACAATCTCGGTTTTGTCGAAACAGACAAATGGAGAGAATATTTTTTTGAAAGGTGATTTTTTGAGTTTTTTTGATATAGATGAAAGAATAGTCCTTGCATCACAAAAAGCAATGGAGCTTTGTAAGGATAAGCTTGCTGAAATTGATGATATTCAGGAATACAATCAGCAAAAGATGATAAAGGCTTTCCAAAACGCTGCAGTGCGTGAAAGCTATTTCAGCGGCTCAACGGGATATGGCTACGATGACTTCGGCAGAGATGCACTTGATAAGGTGTATGCGTTTGTTTTTGATGCTGAGGACGCACTCGTAAGACATAACTTTGTAAGCGGTACTCACGCACTCACTGTTGCACTGTTCGGAATGCTTCGTCCGGGAGATACAATGCTTTCAGTTACCGGTATGCCGTACGATACAATTCGCTCAGCAATAGGAATAGAGGGAGATTATCCCGGATCATTAAAGGACTTTAACATTGAGTTTAAAATGACCGATTTAAAAGCTGACGGTACGCTTGATTATGAAGCAATAAGAAAGTCTATTGCAGACGAAAAGCCCAAAATGGTGTACATACAGCGTTCAAGAGGGTACAGCATAAGACCGTCGCTTACGTGGCGTGAAATAAAGAAAATCTGCGATATAAGCAAAAAGGAGTCGCCAAATTCTATTATAATGCTCGACAACTGTTACGGTGAATTTGTTGAAAAGGTTGAGCCGCTTTCGGTTGGCGTTGATATTATGGCAGGCTCGCTAATTAAAAATCCGGGCGGTGGAATTGCCCCTACAGGCGGCTATATTGCAGGGAAAAAAGAGCTTGTTGAGATGTGCGCTTACAGACTCACAACTCCCGGTACAGGCAAGGAAATAGCTGCAACTCTCAATACAAGCAGAGAAATGTTTATGGGTGCATATCACGCACCTCACGTAACAGGTGAAGCACTCAAAACTGCAATTTTTGCATCTGCACTTTTTGAAATTTTAGGATATGATACTACCCCGAAGTATAACGAGAACAGGGGAGATATAATTCAGCTTATTATGCTCGGCAACGAGGAAAACCTAATCAGCTTTTGCGGCGGTATTCAAAGCGGCTCGGCTGTTGATAGCTTTGTACAGCCTTTGCCATCGGATATGCCGGGATATGAAAGTCAGGTTATTATGGCGGCAGGTGCATTTACGCTCGGCTCGTCAATTGAGCTTTCAGCTGACGCTCCTTTGCGCGAGCCTTATGCTGTCTGGATGCAAGGTGGACTTAACTTCCACGGTGGAAAATTAGGCGTAATGCTTGCCGCTGACAGAATATTAAAAGATAGTGAAAAAACGCTTGGCAATTAAACCAAGCGTTTTAGTTTACCTTAATTTTTTAAAAAAGTCTTTAAGTAAAGCCGAACATTCGTCAGCCATAATTCCGCCGATGCATTCGGGCTTGAAGTTATACGGCATTTCAAAGAGATTTGTTATTGTACCGCATGAGCCGTTTTTAAAATCGTAAGCTCCGAAGTAAACCTTTGGTATGTGAGCATTGATTATCGCACCTGCACACATAGGGCAGGGTTCAAGCGTAACATACAGCTCGCAGTTCCATAACCTCCAGCCGCCCAAGGCATTGCATGCATTGTCAATAGCTTCAATCTCGGCGTGAAGAAGTGCATTTTTAGCTTTTTCACGTCTGTTTCTGCCTTTTGCTACTATTTCATTATTCCTTACAATAACTGCGCCAACGGGAACTTCTCCGTCGTCATAAGCCTGCTTAGCCATTTCGTAAGCAGCAAGCATAAACTCGTTTACCTTGTTCATATAACCTCTAAGCTTATGACCGTTTCAATCAAAAATAAATTAAGTACAAATAACATTCCCGGATTGATGAAAAATGCTTTCATTTTTTCTTTGAGAGTAAGCAGAATTGAAATATCATTATCATTTTGAAGAGCTGATTTGTCAGATATTCTGAAATAATTTTTATCCTTTTTAATGAGATAAAAGAATGAAAGTAAGCCGAGAATACAGAAAACAGCAATCAGAATGAAGTAAATCATCATAAAAATTCTGTCGCTGAATACCCCTGTACTTTGCAGTATATCAAGCATAACAGCGTAAAAATTGTTTAAGAAATGAATGATGATTGACGGAAGAATTGAATTTGTTTTGCAGTCTACGTAAGCAAAAACAAGACCGAGAATAAAAGCAAACGGAATCTGAGCAATATTACCGTGCATTGCACCGAAAACTATTGCAGAGGTAATTATTGCAAATGAGTCTCCGAACTTTCGTAAAGTACCCATTAATATACCTCTAAAAGCAAATTCCTCGGCAAAAGCAGGTACTATTGCAGTAGAAATAATGTAAAGAATAATTTCCAATGGATTAGAAACATCTTCACTCATACTAACTGAGTTCTGAAGTCCGAAAAAAGAAAAGTTTGTCTGCACCATATCTGAAGCGGTGTTAGCAACCATTGCAACAGCCATTCCTACAAATACTATTGCCCATAATTCCTTTTGTCGGACATAGCTTGTTTTAATTGTGTCTGAAATACTTTTGCCCGAGAACAAAAAGTAAAACAGGCCCGGGATAAATGCGGAGAAAACCGAAATGAATATTTCAAGAAAAAATATTGAAACCGTATCAATTGATGTAAACGATGCGGCTCCGAACATAAATCCTAAGCCAAGTGATGTTGCATACATTGATGCAAGATAAGCAAAGACAAAAAAGCCTAAGCCGCTCGAGGTCTTTTTTATTATACGTTTCTGACAGAATTTTAAATAATTCTGTCTGTTAAAATTCTGCGCTGTATTGTATATCATTATTTTATCACTTCCAGTTTAAATATTTTAACATACTAACAGAGATAATTCAAGGAAAAACGATAAAGTAAGTATAAATACAACAGCTTTTATCTCTTAAATTGACACTAAATGATTATTGTGCTAAAATTTAAAACAGAATATATAAATTTTGAAAAGGGAGGGGTAAGATGCAAAACAGTGATGTCACTGTTGTAAGTGCAAAACGAGGACTTTTTAATCTCAAATTAAAAGAGCTATGGAAATACCGTGACCTTGCTATTCTTTTTGTAAAGCGTGATTTAAAAAACGTATATAAGCAGACAGTTCTCGGACCTTTCTGGATTGTTATTAATCCGTTCCTTTCAACATTTGTTTTTACTGTAATTTTCGGAATGATTGCGAATATCTCCACCGATGGTATTCCGCAGTTTTTGTTCTATATGTCGGGCAATATTTTATGGTCATTTTTTTCAAATTGCTTTAACCGTGCTTCATCAACTTTTTTAAGCAATGCTCGAATTTTCGGTAAGGTGTATTTTCCACGCCTTGTAATGCCTTTGTCGGGAATAATCTATGACTCAATTACTTTTCTTGTTCAGTTTGTGATGTTTGCAATCCTTGTTGCGGTATATGCGTTGACAGGGGCGAATGTTCACCCGAATCTTCTTGTGCTTGCACTGCCGCTCTTTCTGATACATATTGCGTTTCTGGGTACGGGTACAGGTCTTATTATTTCTTCGTTAACAACAAAGTATCGTGACTTAAATGTTCTGGTATCCTTTGGCTTAACGCTTTGGATGTATCTTACGCCTGTCGTATATCCTGTTTCGCAGATACCTGAAAGCTTCCGCCGGATTATGCTTCTCAATCCTGTTGCTCCTATTGTCGAAACATTCCGTTACGCTTTTCTTGGAAGCGGCAGTTTTGAGTGGATTTATCTTCTGATAAGTGCTGCTGTTACAGCTGTAATTCTGATATTAGGTATGATAGTATTCAATCAGGTAGAAAAGAATTTTATTGATACGGTCTGAAAAATGAGAGAAAATTGTGTAATTAAAACTGAAAATCTTACAAAAGAATATAAGCTTGGAGTAATCGGCTCTGGTACGTTAAGGCACGATTTGCAAAGCTGGTATGCACGAAAAAGAGGAAAAGACGACCCAAATCTGAAAATCGGTGCAAATCAGTACAGTGCAGGCGACCGTTTTCTGGCACTTGATTCTCTTAATATTGAGATTGACAGGGGAGAGAGAGTCGGAATAATCGGTGCAAACGGAGCAGGAAAGTCAACTTTTTTAAAGCTTCTGTCAAGAGTAACTTCTCCGACAGACGGTGAAATTATGTTCAGAGGCAGAATTGCAAGTATGCTTGAAGTCGGAACGGGATTTCACGGAGAGCTTACAGGCAGAGAAAATATTTATCTGAACGGCGCAATACTCGGAATGAGCAAAGCCGAGATAACTGAGAAGATTAATAAAATTATTGAATTTTCCGAGTGTGAAAAGTTTATTGATACTCCCGTAAAACGTTATTCCTCGGGTATGTTTGTAAAGCTTGCCTTTGCCGTAGCCGCTCACCTTGACGCTGAAATTCTCATAATGGACGAAGTGCTTGCGGTAGGTGATATGCAGTTTCAGAAAAAATGTATTACAAAAATGCGTGAGCTTGCGCTGAATGAAAACCGCACAGTTCTTTATGTTTCCCACAATATGAACACAATAAGAGAGCTTTGCAGCAGATGCATTGTACTTGACCACGGTAAGAAGATTTTTGACGGGGATGTTGAAAACGCAATTAAAATTTATCTTGGTGGAGAACAGGACGATTTTGCCTTCTATAACTATAACGGGACTCATAAAGAACCCTGCAAACGCAATGATATTGAGCTTTTGCGGGCAGGCTACTATGGCAAGACAGACAATTTGTTTTATAACGGCGAAATTATGCCGCTTGAGCTTGAGTGGCAGAATAACGAGGATATAAACAATCTTTGCCTTCGTGTTGAGGTAAGTGATTTCAGACGTTTTCCGGTAACGGCATTTGTTATTGAGGACTTTTATTCAGGCAAAAAGGGCGAAAAAGCGTCTATGCGTTTTAAAGTCAATATCTCTCAGATTGCAAGAGGAGGATATTACACCCGTTATGTTTTCTACAACAGAAAAAGCGATACTTTGCCGTATGAAAGCGTTGAAATTGCGGCAGGACTTCGTTTTCGCAAAAGAATGCCCGAACAAAACGGTAATTGCTGGCAGAAGGCATGGGGAAGTGTACTTATGGATGAAATAGAGATTGACGACACAAATTAATCGATACATAAAGTAACGGCTGTTCACTATCAAAGCGAACAGCCGTTTAAGTTTATTTGGATTTTATTCTATACCAAGAAGTTCTTTTGAAGATTTTACAAGGGATTCGCAGATAGCTTCTGCATCTGCTTTGTCAGAACCGACAGCAGTAATGTAGAGCTTTATTTTCGGCTCTGTACCGCTCGGGCGGATAATAACAGCGTTGTCACCCTCAAGATTGAGCGAAATAACGTTTGACTTAGGAAGATTGATGTCACTGCTTTCACCAGTATTAATGTCAGTTTCTTTCTTCAGCAGGTAGTCGCAAACCTTAATAACCTTATATTTGTCAATTGATTCGGGCATATTTTCTCTTACACTGCTCATAATGTCAGACATTTTCTGCATTCCGGCAGCACCCTCAAATTCAAATGAGTAAGTTTTGTTGAGGTAATAGCCGAACTCCTCATAAAGACCGTCAATCACTTCTGCAAGCGACTTGCCCTGCTTTTTGTAGAAAGCAGCCATTTCACAAACGAGCATAGAAGCAACAACTGCGTCCTTATCTCTTACATAAGTGCCTGAAAGATAACCGTAGCTTTCCTCAAAGCCGAAGAGGTAACGGTTTTCCTCGTGATTCTTTTCGAGATTTAAAATAATTTCGCCGATATACTTAAATCCTGTAAGAACATTTTTAAGCTCACAGCCGTATTTTTCACAAAGCTTGTTAATAAGCTTTGTAGTAACAATTGTTTTAACAACAACAGGCTTTTCAGGAAGAGTTCCGTTAGCTTTTTTGCAGGAAAGGATGTAATTAGTAAGCATAACGCCGTCCTCGTTACCGGTAATTAAACGGTAGCTTCCGTCGTAATCCTTGACTGCAATACCAACTCTGTCTGCATCGGGGTCAGTTGCAAGCAGAAGGTCGGGCTGTTCTTTTTCGCAAAGCTCAAGTCCTTTTGCAAGAGCCTCTTTGATTTCGGGGTTGGGGTAGGGACAGGTTGTAAAGTTGCCGTCAGGAAGCTCCTGCTCCTTAACAACTGTAACATCTGTTACGCCGATTCTTTCAAGAATTTTTCTTACAAGCTTGTTGCCGGCACCGTTAAGCGGAGTGTAAACAACCTTTAAGTCAGCGTCTTTGCAGATTCCGGGATTAACCTGCTGCTCCATAACTCTGTCAAGGTATGTTTCATAAACGCTTTCGTCAACATATTCAATCATACCTGATTCCAAAGCTTTGTCAAAGTCAACAGTCTTAACATCGTTAAAAATATCGAGCTTGCAGATTTCGTCATATACGGCTGTAGCGGCAACGTCAGTCATCTGACAGCCGTCCTCACCGTAAGCCTTGTAGCCGTTATAAGCGGCAGGGTTGTGGCTTGCAGTTACCATAATGCCTGCCTGACACTTAAAGTAACGTACAAGATATGAAAGTACGGGAGTAGGCTGGAGCTCTTTGGTGATATAAACCTTTATACCGTTTGCAGCAAGTACTCTTGCAGCTTCAATCATAAACAAATCAGCTTTAATTCTGCTGTCGTGAGAAATTGCAACAGAACCCTTGCCGTATTTGTTTAGAACATAGTTTGCAAGTCCCTGAGTAGCCTGACGTACAACGTAGATGTTCATTCTGTTTGTGCCTGCGCCAATAATGCCACGCAGACCGGCAGTACCAAACTTGAGCGAAGTGTAAAAGCGCTCATAAATCTCATTTTCATCATTTTTTATGCTTTCGAGTTCAGCAATTAAGTCTTTATCTTCTACAGCTTTCTTACACCATTCATTATATGCCTTCATAATTTCCATAATAATACCCCCAAGAATAGTTTTAGGTATATGCTCGCAAATATCCGAAAACCCATTATTTTCAGATTAAGCACTATTAAATATACCATAAAACAGAAAAAATTACAAGTTTTATATTGCCGATAATTAAGTGTGGCAGCTGTATATTTTAGTTAATTTTCTCAAGTTTATAGCTGATATCATTCTCTTCAACAGAATATCCGCTTGTTGATGCGTCATTATAGATATTTGTAAAATCCCATTCGGAGTCTTTCGGAATATATATGTATTTCGGTATTTCTTCGGAATTAACCCTGTAGTATGTCTTTAACCTCTCAACACTTGAGGCCCTTTCACCCGAAATCCAGGCAGACAATGTTCCGTATGGGAAGTCTACCGCAAGATAACACCAAGTTTTTGAAGTCAGGAAAAGAATTTTATCCCCCGGCTTGTTTTTATAATACTGCAGGTCTCTGTAAATCTGCTCATAAGTATTACAGTTATTCACGTTTGTATATATTCCCTTAGCAGGACCGTTCTGAATCTGAGCAGTCAGATTGCTTGTGTTGCCCGATTCCCAGAAGCAGTGCTCAGCTTTGACAGTAATCTGAAAAGCACCCTGTAGGAAAATCATGAATGCAACAAACAGGAAGCTTCCTCTTTTTACCCAGACAGCATATTCAATGTTATCCTGTGACACTCTCATTTCTCTTAAAAGCTGTGCAAGGAAAACGTAGCTTGCAACATTTGAAGCAGTAATTACCATTGAAATTACGTAGAAATATTGGTTTGACGAGAAGCAAATTGCAAATGAATAAATTATGCCGAGTACAAACAAACTTGCAAAAAGCGGCTTCGGTTTGTTTTCACAAAGAATATACGACGTGATTCCTATGAAAATCAGCGGGAACATAATTGCATTGTAGGTTGCATAAGTAAGCTGGGGAAGGAACAAAATATAACAGAAAATTACAATTGCTGTTGTAACAATAAGGTAAAGCGAGCGGTGATATTTGCGCTTGCGGTCAATTATCATCACAATCATCATTGCAAGATAGCTGAACAACGCAATATTAAAGTGACTGTGGCAGTTGTAAATTGAATTGAAGTACATACCAAACCTTGTGCCAAGCGCAATCTGAGGATGCTCGGGGTCAGTCATAAGATAGGGAAGATAATTAATAATTTCCTTAATGCTTACCCTTGTGAGCGCAAAAATCAAAAACACAGCGGCAAGAGCAAATATACCTATGCTGAAAAACAGAAAGGTCTTGCCTGCGAATAATTCGCTCTTGAGGATAAATTTTGTGTTCTTGTTTCTAATAAAAGTATGAATCAGCACACATATTCCGTAAAGAATATACGCAGCTGCAAGGTATGGACAGCACAGAACTGCTGCTGCAAATGCAACTCCGCTTACAATAAGAGGAAGCTTCTTTTTATAGCTTGCCGTTCCCATGATTACGCCGGCAAGCGTAACAAAGTCGAGTCCCATAGTATTGTAGCTCATAGCCATAATATCATATGGTGTAAAAATGAAGTAAAGAACCGATGCAAAAACAGAAACGTATCCGTATTTTCTGATTCTTAAATAAATAATAACAGAAACCGTTACGTGGAAGAGAATATAAAATACTCTTGCAGCAAGGATAATTCCCTCGGTAGAACCGGTAATTGTAGTGAAAAGCCATACAAAGGGCATAAGTAGGAATCCCGAAAGCTGTGAGAGATGCCACTCGTCTTTTATCAGCGCATCTCCCATATTGAACCTTTGAGGAACTGTAAGGTAAAACGCTTCGTCGTTACCGCCAAAACCGTAGATGCATTTCCAGAATGCAAATATTAGTCCTCCTGCCATTAGTGCAATAAACAGATAATCCTGCCACTTGTATTTATCATCTCGCTGACGCTGTGCTTTAATAAACTCAACAAGCTTTTTAAAGAGTATCTGAATATATTTTGCAGCAATATTCATTATTGCCGAAGCAAGCATTGAGCATATAAAAACAATCGGAACAGTTACAAAATAAAACGGAAGTCTGTCTGTCATCATGGTAATTTTGGAATTCAGCACCGGATAAACAAGCATATCAAATATGTATGAAATCAGATAAATTCCGAGTGCAAGGTCAGAAACCTTCCAAAGTACAAACTTAACTGTTAAATTCATATTGTCAGTCTTTATTCTGCTCAGCAGTACAAACAGTAAGACAGAAAGAATATAAGGCTCTATACCGTACCAGTAAACATAGCTGCCCGATTTAAAAGTTGTACCAAAGCTTCTGTAGAAGTTAAATGATCCGAAAATCAGGATTGCAAGCAAAAACAGAACAAGCGTACTTCTTGTTTTGAGCTTTATTCCGTATTCACGTATATAGCAACCAGTAAAGTAGTATGTAATCGGATAAAAGCCCATCCACCAGCTTGGAACAAGCTTTGCAAATGTATCAGAAGTTTTAGGATCCGACCACCACGCAGGATAGTCAAAATTGAAAATATTGAATAAAGTCGGAATAATGGTAAGAAAAACAAAAGTCAGTACAAGAATCTGCTTTTGTCTTTTATTTTTCAGCTTATTGTAAGCAAGATTCAGAAATGGAATAAGCAAAAATAAACCGATGTACATTTCAATGTACCACGAGTAATTTGCTCCCGTAAAATCAAGCGTACCTAAAATAAATGATTTAAGTGTAAATGTTTCATTATCGTGTATAGCCTTAAAAATCATACAGGCAAGAGTTGCAAGTACAAAGATAATCAGTGTCTTAGATATGCCCGAATAATACTTTCTGCTCAGCGTTTTATGACTCATCAGATAACCCGTAAGAATCATAAACAGCGGAACACAAACGGAGAACAGTGTGCGCATCAGCACCATTATGTACATTGGTATGCCGTCTACAGTCTGACTGTAGAATCCGTTGTGTAAAAAGAAATGAACCGAAAGTACAGAAAATGCAGCTACTATTCGTATTATGTCCATAGCGGCGTTTCTGCTTTGTAGTTTTCTAATATCCATTTTTATATCCTCTCAAAAAACAGTATATAAATAACTCTAACATATTTTCTGTTTTTTTACAACAAAATATTGAAAAATAAATAACAATAAACAAAACTGCTACGGATAAACATATTATCTGTAGCAGTTGATTTGTTAACCTAAACCGGTTTTGAGTTTATTCTGTTTACTTCTTCTTTTAGCGGAAATAGTTTTAATAGGCTTTTTTATTATTGCAGAAGTAAAAAAGTCAAGTCCGTCAACAGCTACCAGTATAAATAAAGGTGTGAAATTGTAAAGGTATCTTGAACGTGCTTCCCATATCAGGAAGAAAATAAACGCCGCAAAAATTATACCTTTAAATAAGGTCAAAATATTCACATCTGGGTCTTTACAGCCTTTTAGTATTGACAAAAGCATAAGTAAAATGAGCAATAGCTGGAATCCGTTGCTGTAAATAAAGAAATAAATATGATTTTCACCCTCTGTAAGAACAAAGGAATGAAGAATGTTTTCTCTTTTAGAATCCTTAATATGGTGCGAGATATAGTAGGTTCCGTCCTCCCAAGTCCAGACAGCCTTATTGAAAATATGCTCTGTTAGTCCGTCAGCACCTAAGTTTTTAATTCTGTTCTTAATCTCTTCTATATTAGCTTCCTGTTTTTCTGATTTATTTTCAAAGCTGTTTGTATAGTTGCTGTCTTTGAGATTATAATGGCCTAAGCCTTTCAGTCCCATCATAACCCAGTGAGTGTATGGGTATTCATACCTGTCCGACTGTTCTTCGGTAACTATACCGAGACTGTTGAAAGCCGCAGTGTATATTGCGAAAACAGAGCCAAATCCGGCAATTACTGCAAGAGCAATACACAGCATCTGTTTAATGTTCATTTTAAGAACAACATAAATCAAAACAGCAGCAAGTATAATTATAAGACTGCCTTTTAGCTTGTAGCCTAAAAACACCAATACACCGCTTAAAGCGAGCAACACGTATTTTTGAATTTTCTTTTCCGAGCTCAAAGCAATAATAAACAGATATATGGCACCTACGCAGAATGGCATTGAAAGCGAATCCGTGTAATAATAGGGAACATAGGTGTAAAACGGCGCAAACAGAAAGCATAGCAAAAGCACAAATATAGCTCTTCTGTTGCCGAATATCTTTCTTGCGGTAAAAACAGTAAGAAGAACGGAAATGTTTATCGCAAAAGCGTTGATTATAACAGGTACAATCGAGGGAACATAGCCTAAAACAAGATTACATAGCCTGTAGACAGCCGAAAGCAAAAATACAAGCGCCAAGTTGTTCGGATATCTGATTAAATACACACTGCCTTTTTCGCAGTCCTTCTGAATTAAATCGAAATTTCCCGTTGCTCCGAAATCACGTGAATATCTTTCAATATACTGCATATCGGTAACGGGATTCATCTGCAAAAAATAACCTGCCAGAAGCTGGAGAACAAGCAGAACTCCTACTGAAGCAAAAATAAAAATTACAACCTGTTTATCACTGATTTTCGGTTTTGAATGTAATTCTGACCGATTATTATATTTTTGCAAGCAAATATAAACAGCAGCGAAAACCAAAAGCAGCACAAAAGAGAATCCAACTGCACAGTTTCTTTCGGCTGAAGAATATCCGAGCTTATTGTTTTCATAACCGGTCATTAAAATTCCAAAATAAACAATACCGAACAGTATGAAGAATACTATGTGAAAAATTCTGTTGAGTATTGCAGATAATTTATTTGAATTCATCAGTCCTCAAGAAACTCCTCTACAATAAATCTCGGACGTTGTTTAGTTTCAAGATAAATCTTGCCGATGTATTCTCCGATAATTCCGATTGCAAGAAGCTGAAGTCCGCCGATTGCCCAGATTGAGCACAAAGTGCTTGCCCAACCGGTAGTTGCAGCGCCCACAAAGAAGCTTACAAGTGAATAGATAATCATAATAATGCTGATTGCAAATACAATACCGCCGAGCCATGTAATCATTCTGATAGGCTGAATACTGAGTGAAGTAATGCCTTCCCACGCAAGAGCAAGCATCTTCTTAAGCGGATATTTGCTTTCACCGGCAAGACGCTCTGAACGCTCATATGTAACAATCTCTGACTTGTAGCCGATAAGAGGTACCATACCTCTTAAGAAAATATTTGTTTCCTTATAGAGTGAAAAAGCTTCTAAAGCACGTTTGCTCATAAGTCTGAAATCAGCGTGGTTGAAAATAACCTTTGCACCCATTTTGTTAAGAATCTTATAGAATGCCTCGGCAGTGAAACGCTTGAAGAATGTATCTGTCTCACGTTTTGAACGAACGCCGTAAACAACGTCACAGCCTTCTTCGTATTTCTGCACCATCTCGTCAAAGGTGTTGATGTCGTCCTGCAAATCCGCATCAATTGAAATTACAGCGTCAGCCTTGTCCTTCAAAGTCATAAGACCGCACAAAAGTGCATTCTGGTGACCTCTGTTGCGGCTTAGCTTAATTCCCTGAAAAACAGGGTTTTCGTTGTGAAGCTCTTTGATAATGCTCCAGGTTTTGTCCTTTGAGCCGTCGTCAATAAAAACAATTTTGCTGTCAGAGGTTATTTTGCCTTCTGCCATCATATCATCATACTTGTTCAAAAGTTTTCCTGCGGAGTCTCTTAATACCTCTTCTTCGTTATAGCAGGGAATAGCAAGATAAAGTTTAGTCATAATATCCTCCATTTTATCAGTCATAAATAATAAAAACAATTCAAGTATAAAAAACGATGCAATATGACTGTACATTATTTAACTCTAATTATAATTCTCATACAATACATTGTCAAGAATTTATCAATTTTGTAATTTAATTTCGTAAATTTGAAAAATCCTCTTGTAAAGAAACCCCAATTGTATTATAATATCAAGTGTTAATAACCTTATGGAGGTAGTTTTATGTCACAGAAATCAATAGCAGTACTTACAAGCGGCGGCGATGCACCCGGAATGAATGCAGCTGTCAGAGCTGTAGTTCGTGCAGGTATTAATAAAGGATTAAAGGTTTACGGTGTTTACCGTGGTTATAACGGACTGCTCAACGGCGATGTTCAGGAAATGAATCTCAGAAGCGTATCCGATATTATCGGCAACGGCGGTACAATGCTCTATACAGCAAGAAG
>JBJFHX010000083.1:0-3835 GCA_051893995.1 Ruminococcus sp. | reverse complement strand
AGAACGTTACAAGGCATTTTCTCTGCACTTCGTTTTCAATGCTGAGATTGATAATATTCTGAAAAGCAATCTTTTCATTCAGGTGCAGAATATGTGTTGAAAATTTAATGCTTGTCTTGCCGTTCGGGAGCGTCGAGCGTTGTAAATGCCCTGTGTTATCACGTTCTGCGTCGCTCTCAAGCCTTTGGTCAGGTGTTGAGGAATACTCGGTAAAATAGCCGTTCGGCATTATTTTGTTGCCGAATTTCAGCAAATAGCCTTTGTAGTTGTTCGCCATCAATGCGCCTCGTTTCTGAATATAGGTATAAAAAATGCGCTACGAATTATCGCAACACTGTGATTGTTGTTCATCTCTTGCATTTGTGATAGAATGTTGTCGAAAGGAGGTGAACACAATGGATATTAAAGAGATTAACGTAAATGGATATGACACGTTTTTCAGCGAAGGACAAGATGAACACGGCTCGTTTCTCGTTATCGCTATACCACCTACCGCAGATAAGGATATATCAGACATTTGCGGACAGATAATTAACGGTCATATGATAAAGGAAGTCGGCTATTGTAATACTGATGATACAAAATTCATCAAAGCTTATTACTAACAGCCGATTCAAGTGTTAATTTCAAGCGGTCACACTCTTCTCTCGGTACAGGTATATTGTCAGGGGTAAACATTTTATAAATATCCCACCCTATTCTGTCCGAGGGAAGAGCAACGATAGTAGGTCGTTCACACTTTTTTCCGTTAATCTCTAAAATATTATTGTCAAAGTCAATTTTTATTGAACGAATTTCCAATTTACATCACCCCCTTCGAAAATGGGTATAAAAACAGCGCACACTCAAAATGAATGTACGCTGTATAAAATATTTTTTTGCAAAACTATAGCCACCCCGATTGGAGTGGCTTGTTATCTTTAACTTAAATCATCGGGAGTTACAATAAAGTCGTATGTTTCAGAATCAGAAGTAATACCGTCCTTATACTCGAACTCTAACTTTTGCCAGTCAGGGTCTACCTCATAACAAACATAGCCTTTGAGCTTTTTGCCTGCCGCAAGGTCACCGCCTAACATATCGTATCCTTCAGAGTTCGCCAAAAGTGTAGTTTGGTCTATATCGTAATCATCAATATACGCCTTACAATAAAACATATTTATATACTGTTCTTCTGAGGAAATATTTTCAACTTCAAAAAATAATACAAGGTATTTTTTACCATCTTCCGGTTTTGCAGTATAGTATTCACTTTGCTGAATTTCATCATATTGTTTTGCGGATTCAAGTGAAATTTTCAAATTACCTTTTTCGATATAGTTTCCGGGTTTGACTGCTTCTGCAATTGTCGGAGCCTCTGTAGTAGGTGCTTCAGTAGCTTTTTCTGTTGTTTCAATAGTGCCTGTTATCTGACTCTCACTACTGGTTGAGGAATTCGAGCGTAAACTTGAACATGCAGTTGCACCAAGTGCAAATGTAGCAACTAAAGCAATTAAAACAATTTTCTTTTTCATTTATAATCTCTCCTTATTGTTACATAAAATAACTTTACGAACATAATACAACATTATTTGTAAAAAGTCAACAATATATAACAATTTCGGAAGAATTATTTATGCAAAAGCCGACTTGCCGCCGTGACGTTTCTTGTAAAGCTCGTTTTGCCTGACAATTTCATCGAATATTTCCGAGCCGTTTATTTTTGCAATAAATTCGTAGTGATTGCCACCGTTATTGCGGAAGATTACAAACATCTCATAAATCCGTTTGAGATAGTCAAGCATTTGCTTTAAGATTACAACGTCCTCACCGCTTGAGGTATTAATCATTGACTGCAACTTTGACAGCGGAGAAATGACCTCGGGGTCGCCTGTGTTCGCTCCCTTGTTATCACCTACAACCGCAAGCGTGGGAGCTTTGACAATACCGCCTTTAGCAAGTTTAGGAATAAGCGGAGGGTCAGTAGGCATTTCCCAGCCCCATTCCTGACCGAACAAAGAGCCTATACCTTCTACTAATCCGCCTATAGCATTAACTATTGAAGCTATAGCCGTATAAATTGCCGACCATAACAAGTTAATTGCGTCAATAATCAGATTAATAACACCTTTGATTAATCCCCAGATACCATTCCAGATACCTGTAAAAAAGTCGCATATGCCTTGCCAAGCCTTTTCCCAGTTTCCTGTGAAAACGCCAGTAATAAAATCTATAAGTCCGCCAAAAGCGTCAAGAATACCGCCTACAACATCACCTATCAAAGTGAAAACAGTATCAAAAACACCGCCAATAGCATTAAACACATTTGTGAAAACAGGTCCTAATACATCGACAATCCAGTTTACAAGCGGTGAAAGATAGTCATTCCAAATCACTGAAATGCATTCTCCCAGTTTACCGAATACTGATAATAATTTATCAAAAACAGGAGCTAAACAATTATCCCAAGCTGATTGAACTATACCGACAATAAAGTCCCAAACAGGCTTTATCCAATCGTTATAAACGTTCATAAATGTTGTTCCGATATTCGTAAACATATCGCAAATCGACTGAAAGGCAGTTGAGCCTTCACCGTTCCACCAATCAGAAATAATTGTACCTATGTCGGAAAAAATGTCGCCAATTAAATTCATAACATCGGCAAATTGAAGCTGAATATTATCACAAAACAATCCGATTTCTGCACTACTATTTTCAATCCAGTCAACAAGTGATTGAGTTGCAATTTCAAAGCCTTCTGAAATTACAGTTCCTACGCCTATTCCAAAATCTGAAAATCCGCTCAGTAAATTTGAAATCGCAGTTTCCATTGTCGGGCGCATACGGTCAACAGAATCACTGACTATATCAAACCAACCGTCGAAAAATTTAGATAAGTTATCGAATCCGTTTGAAATACTGTTGTAATAGCTTTCAATAAAGGTGTTTATTTTATCTCCATTTTCTTCAAGCCACTTTGCGATTCCTCCGGTCAAAGTCTGTAAAGATTTTCCTGAAACCTTAACCACGCCGCCTACAAAAGAACCAACAGTACCGAAAGCCGATTTTCCTGCTTTTGCAACGCCCTGAACATATGTTTGCGCAATAGGGACAGATTTTTCAAAAATCTTTTTGCAGTTTTCTCCGATTGAGCTCCAATCAACTGAATTAATGCCTTTCTGCACTTTTTCAACAAAATCCTTGAAACCGCTTTTCTCATACATCTTATCGAAAGCTTCTTTAAGAGAGTCGATAAGTCCTTTCCCTGCGTTTTGAGCCGAGTTTGTCAGAGCACTTCCGATTCCGCTTGTAGCAGAAGAAGCTGACGAACTACTGTCGGAGTTTGAACTATTGCTATTTGATAAAACATTTAACTTATCGAATCCTGCGAGTGAGCCTTTTGCTTTTTCAGAGCTTTCTTCAATGTTTTGAATTTCTTCGCTTGCTTCCTCGGCATTGTCGGCAATTGTTGAAATTCCGCTTGTAACAGCCGAATTGCTTTCACCGAAAATGCTTATTGTAAATTCTTCGAATTTCTTTGCTAAGACTGCAAGTTTCTGAACTGCTTTATCAATGTAAGTCAATAGCGGAACAAAGATATTATTCAAAGCTCTTCCGAGTGTTTCTTTTATATCTCCGAAATTATTTTTAATTTGCTGGAGTTTTCCGGCAGGAGTGCTTGCAATAGCCTTGTTCATCTCGCCGACATTGTCGGTTATTACCTGTGCGAGCATTGCGGCTCTTTCCTGCTCGTTGCCGTATTTCAGGACTTTTTCCTGTGCTTCGTCAAACGTAATTCCCACACGAGTTAAAGCCGAGGTCTGCCCCTGCATAACCTTACCCATAAGGTTGC
>JBJFHX010000082.1:0-15732 GCA_051893995.1 Ruminococcus sp. | reverse complement strand
ACTTTTCAGAGCTTATTAATATTCTTGAACGTTCTGAAAATTCCTATGATATGGAAAAAATAAAGAAAGCATATAAATTAGCTGAAAAATCTCACGGTGACCAGCGCAGGGTATCGGGAATACCCTACATTCTTCACCCGACTTCTGTTGCCTGCATTGTAGCTGAGCTCGGTATGGATACCGACTCAATCTGCGGTGCAATTTTGCACGATGTTGTTGAAGATACTCCCGTAATGCTTGATGAAATCACTAAGCAGTTTGGCAGTGATGTTGCAAAGCTTATTGACGGCGTAACAAAAATTTCGAAAATCCCTTATTCTACCCGTGAACAGCAACAGGCAGAAAACATTCGAAAAATGCTTATTGCAATGGCTGATGACATCAGGGTAATCATCATAAAGCTTGCCGACAGACTTCACAATATGCGCACAATGGACTGTATGCCTGAGCAGAAGCGCAGGGATAAGTCGCTTGAAAATATGCAGGTATTTGCACCGATTGCTCACCGTCTCGGTATCAAAACCGTAAAAGATGAGCTTGAAGACCGTTCCTTGCAGTACCTTGACCCTGTCGGATACAAAGAAATTGAGGATGCCCTTCTTATGAACGAAGAGGGCAGAGATAAATTTATTGAGTCTATAAAGAATCAGATTCTTGAAAAGACGCAAAATACAATTAAAAACATATACATCAGCGGCAGAGTAAAAAGCATAAACAGCATCTACCGCAAGACCTTTATGCAGGGCAGAACAATAGACCAGATTTTCGATGTTTTTGCCGTTCGTGTAATAGTAGATACAGTACCCGACTGCTACAATGTTCTCGGCGTAGTTCACGATATCTTTAAGCCTATTCCAAACCGTTTCAAGGACTACATCTCAATGCCCAAGCCGAATATGTACCAGTCGCTTCATACCACAGTACTTGACAACAAGGCAATTCCTTTTGAGGTTCAGATCAGAACGTGGGATATGCACTACACGGCTGAATACGGAATCGCCGCACACTGGAAGTACAAACTCGGAATGGGCGGCGGCAAAAAGGGAGATAAGCTTCAGGAGAATATTGAAAAAGTAAAAAGTATGATTCTCGACCAGCTTCAGGCTGAAGATGCAACCGATATTGCAAAGAATATCCGCAACGATTTTGAGGAAAACGACGTTTACGTGTTCACCCCGAAGGGCGATGTAATAAACCTTCCCCGTGGTTCGACTCCCATTGATCTTGCCTATATCATTCATACACAGGTAGGTCACAGGATGGTTGGCGCAAAGGTAAACGGCAAAATTGTGCCGATTGACTATAAGCTCAGAACAGGCGAAATCTGCGAGATTATCACGCAGAAGGAAGAGCATCCGAATAAGTCGTGGATTGATATCTGCAAAACGGCTTCCGCAAAGTCAAAAATCCGCCAGTGGTATAAAAATGAAAAGCGTGACGAAAATATTGTTGAGGGCAAGCAGATGCTTGAACGTGAATTCAAACGTCACGGAATCAATCTTACCGAAGAGGAATACTCCGAATTTCTCAAAAAGATTATGGTTAAAAAGCAGTATAATACGCTTGATGATTTTTATGCTGCAATCGGCTACGGCGGTGTTCAGCTCTGGAAGATAATGCCCAGACTTAAAGAGGAGTATCAGAAAACCTACGCTGTAGATATTGAGGAAATCTCTGTTCCTCAGGCTCCCGTAAAGCGCAATAAGGCGACCTCGGGCGTTGTAATAGAGGGTGCAGACGATGTGCTTGTAAAGTTTTCAAACTGCTGTAATCCTCTGCCCGGTGACGATATAATCGGATATATTACAAGAGGCTACGGTGTTTCAATCCACAAACGCAGTTGTACAAATGTTCCTAAAGACATTTCAAAGAGCGAAGAGCCCGAACGCTGGGTGTCCTGCTACTGGGAGGACGAGGTAGGAGAGGCTTTCCGCAGTACGCTCCAGATTACTGCAGCCGACAGAACAGGACTTCTTGCCGACGTTACAATCAAGCTTTCAAATATGCATATCTTTATTCATTCGCTGAATTCAAGAGAGCTTAAGGACGGCAAAGCTGTTGTAACCGCAACAATAGACGTTATGGGGCGTAATCATCTGCGTGGTGTTATTTCAAAGCTTTCCGATATAAACGGAATCGAGGAAATCAAGAGGTTATAATATGAAAGCAATTCTACAACGTGTGACAAACGCACGTGTTGATATTGAAAACAAAACAGTCGGACAGATTGAAAAAGGATTTTTAATTCTGCTCGGTGTTGAAAACGGAGATGAACAGCGTGATGCCGAGGTGCTTGCCGCCAAAATATCGGGACTTCGAATTTTCACCGATGAAAATGACAAGATGAACCTTTCTCTTACCGATGTAGGAGGCGGTGTACTTGTAATTTCAAACTTCACTCTTTGTGCCGACTGTTCTCACGGACGCCGTCCGAGCTTTATTGCAGCCGCACGTCCCGAAACTGCCGAGCCGCTTTATGAATATTTCTGCAAAAAAATGACCGATAACGGAATATCACGTGTAGAAAAGGGTGTTTTCGGAGCAGATATGCAGGTTTCGCTTACAAATGACGGACCGGTAACAATTGAAATTAACTCAAAGGACTTGAAAAAATGATTGACATAAAGGTATACAACGTAACTTTTCTTGCAACAAACTGCTGTTATCTTATTGACAAAGCAACGGGTAAATCAGCCGTAGTTGACCCCGGAGAAAAATCCGATGAGCTTATAGAGCAGATTGAAAAAGACGGCGGAATGCTTGAATATGTAATGCTTACTCACGGTCACTATGACCATATTGGCTATGCAAAACAGCTTGCAGACAGGTTTAATGCAAAAATTGTGACAGGTGAAAAGGAAAATAAATTTTTATCTACACCTACACTTAATTTAAGCGTTAATCATAATATAGATTTACCTGCTTTTTCAGCCGATATTATGTTAAAGGACAACGAAACCTTTATGCTCGGTGAAACCGAAATTACCTATATTCAGACCCCTGGCCACACAAGCGGCGGCGGTTGCTTTATTTTTGATGATACATTAATCAGCGGCGATACGCTTTTCTGCGAATCCTACGGCAGAACAGATTTGCCGACAGGAAGCAACAGCGATATGTACAGTTCAATTTTAAGGCTTAAAAACCTTTCGGGTGACTATCGTGTAATACCCGGTCACGGTCCGCTTTCAACGCTTGAGCACGAAAGAAAATACAATCCTCTTATGAGGGCACTGTAATATGAATTTATACGTTAAAAATCACAACTTCTGGTTTGAACTTGAAAACCTCACAAGGCTGTTTTTTCCGAATGAAAAAATCAATGTTTTCAAAGCCTTTGATTCTGTAGAACAGCCGTACATCTATACGGAAGTATCCGATAAAGTAAAAATTGAGGTTTCAATAAACAACTTTAATAAATCTCTTATTGCCGATAAAACCGATGATAACGAGCTTACCTCGGCACAGCTTCTCTATAAGCTTTTATGTCAGTATTCGGGTTATACACAACCGTGGGGAGTGCTTACAGGCGTTCGTCCCGTAAAGCTTTTCAGACGATTGTGCGAGGAGCTCGGTGAAGAGGGAGCGCTCAATAGGTTTACTGATGAATTTTATGTAAGCCCCGAAAAGCTCAGGCTTGCTGAAATGACCGAGAAAAACGAAAAGAAAATTCTCGACCTTTCACGTCCCGAATCGTTCAGCCTTTACGTAGGAATCCCTTTCTGCCCGTCAAGATGCAGTTATTGTTCATTTGTAATGTCGTCTGTTGAACGTGCAAAAAAGCTGATTGAGCCGTATACTGAGCTTCTTTGCGAAGAAATCAAGACAACAGCACAGATAGCCTCCGACCTCGGATTAAGACTTGAAACAGTATATTTCGGCGGAGGAACTCCCACAACGCTTAATGCAGAGCAGCTTGACAAAGTGCTGAAAACAGTTAGAAACAGCTTTGATATATCAACCTGCAGAGAATTTACCGTTGAAGCCGGTCGCCCTGATACAATCGATAAAGAACGTCTTTGTGCTTTAAAAGAAAATAAAGTTGACAGAATAAGCATAAATCCGCAGACTTTAAATGATAATGTGTTAAGAGAAATCGGCAGAAAGCATACTTCAGAGCAGTTTTTTACTGCCTTTGAGCTTGCAAGAAAATGCGGTTTTGACAATATCAATACCGATTTAATAGCAGGACTACCGACAGATACTTTAGAAAGCTTTGTAAATTCTCTTGACAGTATACGTGCATTATCTCCCGAATGTATAACCGTACATACGCTTTGTATGAAGCGTGCTTCAACGCTTACGAATATCGGTACAACATTGAACAGAGAAGATGCCGAAACAGCAGGAAAAATGCTTGAATATACTCAAAAGACGCTGACCGCTGATGAATACATACCGTATTATATGTACCGTCAGAGCAGAATGGTCGGAAATCTTGAGAATGTCGGCTGGTCAAAAAAAGGCTTTGAAAGTCTTTACAACGTTTATGTTATGGACGAAACCCACACAATTCTTGCCTGCGGCTCGGGCGGCGTTACAAAGCTGAAAAATAATGAAACAGATTATCTTAAGCGCATATTCAATTTTAAATATCCGTATGAATATGTAGACCGTTTCGATGAACTCATAGAAAGAAAGTCGTCAATTCTGAGATTTTATGGCAAATAACACTGTTGATTATTGTAATAAACAGTGTTATAATATGCATAATTAATAATCAGACTACACACTAATTTAAAAATACTGATATGAAAGGTTGGTATTATTATGGGAAAATTTGATGAAATTTTTGATGATGTTGTTGTCAATGCAAAAGCAGCTGCTTCTGCTGTTTCAAAAAAAGCATCTGTTGTCTATGACGCTTCAAAGCATAAGATTACTGCGGCTGAAATCAGAGGTGAAATCAACAAAAAGCTTCGTGACCTCGGAGCTCTTACCTATAAAGAGCAGATTCACGGAATTGATTTGACAGAGCAGGTTCAGCAGCTTGTTGCTGAAATCACCGAGTTAAAGGACAATCTTAATATAATCAACGAGCACATTGCTGCGTCAAAGAATCAGAAAAAATGTCCTCAGTGTGATGCAACTGTTCCCAAAAACTCGCTTTTTTGCAATATCTGCGGTGCAAAGCTTGATGAAGTGAATAATGATGAAGATTTTTCATCTCCCGAAGCTGCAGAAACTACTGAAAATGCATAAAGACCTATGGTTAATCAAATAAAATATAATATGTTTGCGGGCGACATAATATTGTGCCGCCCATTAATATGTTTATATATACGATAAATCGTGCCTCAAAGTGATATGTGTGCGATATAAAATAAGTTCAAAAGGTGATTTGATTTGTCAAAAAAATACAATGCTGTTGCCAATTCCGAAAAGGATGTATCACAAACTTTTCTAAAAGGTGCCGCAATTTTAACATTGAGTATGGTCATAGTCAAGGTTTTCGGACTGCTTGACAAAATTCTGCTGACTAATATTTATTCAATGTTCGGTGACGACGTTGCGTCAATGGGTATGGGACTCTACAGCAACGCCTATGAAATTTTTGTTGTAATCTTTACCGTTGCAACAGGCGGACTTCCAATTGCAATTTCTCGCCTTGTTTCTCAGAATATGGCTGAAAAGCGCTATAAAGACGTAAAGCTGATACATAAAATATCGGTTCCGTTTTTTATAATTGTCGGAATAGTTTGCCTGCTGATAATGATTGTCAGCAGTTTTATATATGTTCAATTGATAAAGTCGCCGTATTCACTTCATGCAATGCTTTGTCTTGCACCTACGATTTTATTCGGTTGTCTTACTTCAATCTACAGAGGTTATTTTGAAGGACAGCGCAATATGACTCCAACGGCAATTTCCGAAATTATAGAAGCCGCAGTAAAGCTTCTTATCGGTACGCTTTTTGCTTACCTTGTAATGAGCTTCGGTATAAGCTCCTATGAGCAGTCAGGCACTTTTCTCTGGTATACGTTTACATCCGAAGCAGAGGCACAGAATACTATTCTTGCCTTTTCGGTTGCAGGAGCAATATGCGGAATTACCTTTGGCAGCTTTTGTTCATTTATTTTTCTTTGGTTAAAATACAGAATAAGCGGTGACGGTATTCCCGAGGAATATTACAGAAATTCCATTGATGCAAGAGCAAAAAGAGAAACCTTTATCATCATCTGCAAAACAGCTGTTCCCATTGCGGCAGGTGCTTTTGTAATGAGCATAGGCTCTCTTATTGACCAGATAATTATTCAGAATGTTCTTTCAAATCTCGCTGCGACAAGTCCCGAGGCACTTTATTCGCAGTACAGCGCATATTATCCCGATGAAGCTTTTTACGGCGAAGCCGCAACAGGAGTTCCAGCGACAATTCATACAAGGCTCTGGGGCTGTTATTCATCAGCACTTACGCTTATGCAGCTTGTAACAGCCGTAACACAGGTGTTCGGCTCAAGCGCAATGCCTAATGTTACAAGTGCATGGACAAAAGGCAATAAGGATGAGCTAAAAAAATCAATTGAAACCGTAATCAGAATGACGATGATGTTCACGCTTCCTATGTCACTCGGACTTTGTGTGCTTGCTCACCCGATAATGTCCTTTGTATATTCCGATGCAGCAATTGCAGAAATAGGCGGTAATGTTCTTACCTTAATGGGAATTACTACTGTCTTCACAGCCGCCGTAACTCCCGTTTGCAGTATGTTGCAGGGCATAGGAAAGGTAAATCTTCCTATGAAGCTGTATACTGTCTGTATGTTAATCAAAATCGCAACCTCGTGGATATTTGTAAGTATTCCCGAAATAAACATTCAGGGTGCAACTGCTGGCTCGCTTATCAGCTACGCAATAATCCTTGTTATCGGAATGTATTTACTTGTAAAACATTCAAAGGTAACGCCTGACTTTTTCTCAACTACTGTAAAACCGCTTATCGGTTCGGTGTTCAGCTCGGCAGCGGCGTTTTTCACAAATATGCTGTTATCATCATTAATTACGCAAAGGTTGTCAACAATCTTTGCAGTAATTGCAGCCGTAATTGTCTATATAATTGTATTACTTTTAATGCGTGCATTTACAGCTACAGAAATAAAATTCCTTCCCAAAGGAGAAAAAATTGCAAAAGCACTTGAAAAATGGCATCTAATTGGGTAAAATAGGTTAGTGCGAGTAAAAAAGTAAGTAAAGGCTTGATTTTGCCTTACTATTAGTGTATAATCGGAGATGTGTTCAAATGGACTTTAAAGAAAAAGAGAATTATAATTTTAACGACCTTGTTGAAATAGTCAGAATTCTGCGTTCACCCGGCGGATGTCCTTGGGACAGGGAACAGACCCACAAGTCCATTCGTGCAAATTTTATTGAGGAAACCTATGAAGCTATTGAAGCTATCGATAATGACGATACAGAGCTTTTAAAGGAAGAACTCGGAGATGTGCTTTTGCAGGTTGCACTCCACAGCGAAATTGAAAGCGAAAAGGACAGCTTTACAATTGACGATGTGTGCGACGGAATCTGTAAAAAGCTGATTATACGTCATCCGCACGTATTCGGCAGCGTTGATGCTGACACAACCGAGCAGGTTCTTAAAAACTGGGATGCAATCAAAATGAAAACAAAATCCCAGAAATCACAGACGCAGGCTATGAACAGCGTTTCAAAGGCTTTGCCTTCGCTTATGAGAAGTACAAAAATCCAGCAAAAAGCTGCAAAGGTTGGTTTTGACTGGGAAAACGTTGACGGTGCGCTTGATAAGCTTTTTGAGGAATGTAACGAGCTTAAAAGTGCAATCGAGTCAGGCGATAAGGAAAATCAGCGTGAAGAGCTTGGCGACGTTCTGTTTTCAGCCGTAAATGTTGCGAGATTTCTTGATATTGACAGTGAACACGCACTTTACGATGCCTGCGACAAATTCACAGACCGTTTTTCAAAGGTTGAAAGCCTTGCAAATGAGCGTGGCATAGATATGAAAACGGCATCACTTTCGGTACTTGATTCCCTTTGGGATGAAGTTAAAATAATTAAATAAGGATAAATAATGGAGGTTTTCTAAAATGAAAAAAACAGAACTCATTGCTGCTGTTGCAGAGCAGAGCGGTCTTTCAAAGAAAGATGCAGAAAAAGCTCTTAACGCTACAATTGACACAATCATCAAGGCTGTTGCAGAGGGCGACAAGATTCAGCTCACAGGCTTCGGTACATTTGAGCAGCGCCAGAGAAATGCAAGAACAGGTTGTGACCCCAGAACAGGTAACACAATCGAGATTCCTGCTTCAAAGGTTCCTGCATTCAAGGCAGGCAAGGGCTTCAAGGATATCGTAAACAAGTAATTTAATTTGTTTATCAGAGCCGCAGTTGACGTCTGTCAACACGGCTCTTTTGTTTTATAGAAAAAGAGGTGAAATAATGCGACTTGATAAATATTTAAAGGTTTCACGCCTGATAAAGCGCAGAACGGTAGCAAACGAAGCGTGTGACGCAGGAAAAGTTACCGTAAACGGCAAAGAGGCACGAGCTTCCTATGATGTAAAAACAGGAGATATAATCGAAATCACGCTCGGTGCAAGAAGCGTCAAGGTAAGAGTAACCGAGGTTAAAGAAGTTGTCCGCAAGGAAGACGCCGACACAATGTTCGAGGCTGTTGTATGATTTTTTAATATAAAAACAAAGAACATAGTTTTAGCATTTGATTTGAAGCTAAAACTGTGTTTTTCTATTTGCTTTTTTGCACTCAATTTATTTCTGATTTAGAATAATAAGTATTATTATCTTGAAAATAACTCAATTGTTGAAAAAACGTCTATACAATTTGGGTGCAGCGACACGCTGCCGCTCGGCTTCGAATCCCCGATAAAAAATTAACGCAGTTCTAAAACTAAAGATAAGCTTTAAAACTGCGTTTACTACGTAGAGCGAATATAAGCTGCTTTCCTGACGCGAGGAAATAACTTAAAAATAAAAAAGAATGCCCCGATACGCGATTTGCGTGTCGAGGCACTCGACTGGCGGAGAGAAGGTGCGTTTCATCTTTATAATACTTCCATCTCGTTTGTTGCGGCGTGTGCAGTCTAAAAGTTCATCTGCTCTCCTCGCTAAAAACAGTCCACCGGACTGTTTTCTTAACGCTCGGCTTCGAATCCCCGATAAAAAACTAACGCAGTTCTAAAACTAAAGATAAGCTTTAAAACTGCGTTTATAACATAAATCGAATATAAGCTGCTTTTCTGACGCGAGAAAATAACTTAAAAATAAAAAAGAATGCCCCGATACGCGATTTGCGTGTCGAGGCACTCGACTGGCGGAGAGAAGGTGCGTTTCATCTTTATAATACTTCCATCTCGTTTGTTGCGGCGTGTGCAGTCTAAAAGTTCATCTGCTCTCCTCGCTAAAAACAGTCCACCGGACTGTTTTCTTAACGCTCGGCTTCGAATCCCCGATAAAAAACTAACGCAGTTCTAAAACTAAAGATAAGTTTTAAAACTGCGTTTTCTTTGGCGGAGAGAAGGGGATTCGAACCCCTGGTACGGTGATTACCGTACACATGATTTCCAATCATGCTCCTTCGGCCAGCTCGGACATCTCTCCAGACACTGCTGACTATTATAACAAATATATTTATAAAAATCAAGTACCAATTTAAAACCATTTGTTTTTTTTGAAAAAAGCTATCAATCCCACAACAATAGCAATGCATACTACTATCAGAATAGGGTAGCTGTACGCATAGGTGTACTCCGGCATCTGTAAGTTCATTCCGAACCATCCGACAATAAGAGTAAGAGGAAGTATTATAACCGAAATCACAGTAAGTACCTTCATCGATTTATTCAGCTGTAAATCAACCTCTGCCTGATATGCACTCCTGATTTCAGATGCGTAATTTAACAGATTTTCGGTTTTTGCGTCAAGCCTGTCAATTTTACTGTCAAGCATATTAAAGCTTCTTATCGTGCTTTCACATAAAAATCCGTTATTGTTCTGGATAATGTCAGCAATAAGATTGATAAGCTGCTCGTAATAAAGCTCAATCCACATAAGATGCTTTTTAATATTCAGAATCTGTTTTGAAAATGTTTTATCGGTACAGCCCGAAAAAGCGTTAGTTTCAAGAGCAGACAGCTTTCTTTCGATCTCTTCAAGGTGCACAAGGTCACCGAAAATCAGCTTGTTCATAAAGTGATACAGCAAACAATCGGCAGTAATATTCTGACTCGGCTCGTGCATTATTTTTCTGAACATTCCCTCAACATAGTCAGGCTGTGTAGTGTAAAATGAAATTTTGTTCTTTTCAAGAATAACATAAACAGGAATATGCTCGGTTACATACTTCTCAATATCTATAAGATTAAGACAGATAACGTCGAAGTCGTTGTAGCTTTCAAATCTCGAGTGTGTTCCCGTAAAGATATTGTTTAGAATAGTCTGTTTTTTCTTATCATTAATCTGCGGGATTTCACCTTTTGAATATTTTACCGTTTCAACAATAGCCTCTGCGTTTTTATTTTCGTCATATTCAGAAAGTCTGCCGTCAATTATGCTGTATTTCATAAAGAACACCTCATACATATTTTATAATATCTTCCTCGTTATGTCAAATAATAATAAAATTAGATAATAAATTTATAAATTTCCGCCAATTGTGTATTTTTATAATGTTTTTCTTTGAATTTTCGCATAATTACTTGATTTTTTCTGAATATTATATTATCATATTATATATTGTTTATACCAATTAATAAAATAAAAGAGAGGTATTTTTATGAAAAAGATTTTATCATTCGTACTCACAGCAGCAATGCTCTGCACAACTGCTTTGTCGCTCTCAGCCTGCGGCGGTTCATCAAGCTCAAGCTCACAGGCAACTTCTGCTGACACAAAGACAGTTGCTTCAATTGATGACCTTAAGGGTGCTAAAATCGGCGTTCAGCTCGGCACAACAGGTGACATCTACGCTTCAGATTATGAAGAAGAAGGTTCAACAATTGAGCGTTACAACAAGGGTGCTGACGCTGTTCTGGCTCTTACACAGGGTAAGGTTGACTGCGTAATCATCGACAACGAGCCTGCTAAGGCTTTTGTAGCAGCAAACGAAGGACTCAAGATTCTTGACGAGCCTTTTGCTGAAGAAGATTACGCTATCTGTATTGCAAAGGATAACGATGAACTCACAGAAAAATTCAATACTGCTCTTGCTGACCTCAAAAAAGACGGTACAGTTGACAGTATCATAAAGAACTACATCGGTGACGATACAAAGGGCAAGTCACCCTACGAAACTCCCGACGGCACAGAATATCCTAACGGTGAGCTTCATATGGCTACAAACGCATTCTTTGAGCCTTATGAATACTATGAGGGTGACAAGGTTGTGGGTATTGACGCAATGATTGCTCAGGCTATCTGCGATAAGCTCGGTTATAAGCTCGTGATTGACGATATGGACTTTGATTCAATCATCACGGCAGTTCAGTCAGGTAAAGCTGATTTCGGTATGGCAGGTATGACAGTTACCGACGAAAGAAAGGAAGCTATCAACTTTACTGATTCTTACACAACAGCTAAGCAGGTTATTATTGTTAAGGAATAAAATTTAACTTTACAGCCGATGACTGTTCTGTTGTCGGCTGTGATTATTTAAAGGATTTTTGTTATGCAGGATTTTTTTGACGGTCTTTATCAAAGCTTTGTAAAGACCTTTATAACTGACGACCGCTGGGTTCAGCTTCTCAACGGACTTCTTGTAACTATTGAAATTACGCTGTTTGCGGCAGCAATCGGCGTTGTAATCGGATTTTTAATTGCTATTGTTCGTTCAACCTATGATATGAATTTATCCGGTAAAAAGTGCAGAAGCTTCGGCGATTATATTTTAAAGATAGTTAATTTTATCTGCAATATCTACATAACCGTAATCAGAGGAACTCCGGTAGTTATTCAGCTTATGATTATGTATTTTATAGTCTTTGCGTCCTCTCGTGACGGCATAATAGCGGCTATAATCTCGTTCGGTATCAATTCAGGCGCATACGTTGCCGAAATTGTCCGTTCGGGTATTATGTCAATTGACAAAGGTCAGTTTGAGGCAAGCCGTTCACTCGGTTTTGACTACAAAAGCACTATGATACACGTAATTATTCCGCAGGCTTTCAAAAACATACTTCCTGCTCTCGGCAACGAATTTATCGTTCTTGTCAAGGAAACCTCTGTAGCAGGCTATGTTGCTATTCAGGATTTGACATATGTCGGAAACCTCATCCGTTCCCGTACGTATGAAGCGTTTTTCCCGCTTATTGCAGTTGCACTTATTTACCTTGTAATTGTTCTTATTCTGACATTCCTGCTCAAAAAGCTCGAGAGGAGGTTGCGCAGCAGTGACCACTGATAATGTTTTGATAAAGGTTGACAACCTCTGTAAGTCCTTTGATAATGTTGACGTTCTCAAGGGCATCAACGCTGAAATTCATAAGGGTGACGTAATGGTAGTAATCGGTGCGTCAGGCTCGGGTAAATCCACTTTTCTGCGTTGCCTGAACAGACTTGAAGAGCCTACAGGCGGAAAAATCTACTTTGAGGGAACAGATATAACCGATCCTTCTGTAAATATAAATATTCACAGACAGAAAATGGGTATGGTTTTCCAGCAGTTCAATCTTTTTCCGCATATGACTGTTATGAAAAACCTTACCTTAGGACCGATTAAGCTTCTCAAAAAGAGCAAGGCTGATGCTGAAAAAAGGGCAATGGAATTACTCGAAAGAGTAGGTCTTGCCGACAGAGCGACAGCATATCCTTCACAGCTTTCGGGCGGTCAGAAGCAGAGAATTGCAATTGTTCGTGCCTTGTGTATGGACCCGGACGTTATGCTCTTTGACGAGCCGACAAGCGCACTTGACCCCGAAATGGTAGGAGAAGTGCTCGAGGTTATGAAACAGCTTGCAAAAGAGGGTATGACAATGGTTGTCGTTACCCACGAAATGGGCTTTGCACGTGAGGTCGGAACAAATGTAGTATTTGTTGATGACGGCGTAATCGTTGAGCAGGGCGAGCCGAAGGAGTTTTTCGAAAATCCCAAGAATCAGCGTTTAAAGGACTTTTTGTCAAAGGTTCTGTAATTTTAGTTCTGATACTGAAATCTTTTCAGAAAGTAAAAACAATACTTAATTCACGTAAATGTCTTTATGACTTTGATATTTACTGACAATTTAATCATTCAATAAATTAATGCCTGTTTTGCCTTTACAAAACAGGCATTTTATTGTATTATATTAGTAACTATAAAATATAACGGGGTGTTAATTATGCAACCAAAATATAAGAGAATTTTATTAAAGCTTTCGGGTGAATCCCTTGCAGGCGAAATGAAGCACGGAATCGATTTTGATACAGTCCTCAAATTCTGCGAACCTATAAAAAAATGCGTTGATTCCGGAGTTGAGGTGGCAATCGTTGTTGGCGGCGGCAATTTCTGGCGTGGCAGAAGCTCGGGAGATATGGACAGAACAAGAGCAGATCATATGGGAATGCTTGCAACTACAATAAATGCTCTCGGCGTTTGTGACGCTCTTGAACAGCTCGGTGTTGACGTAAGAGTTCAGACAGCAATTTCTATGCGACAGGTAGCAGAGCCTTACATCAGAAACAAGGCTATTCGTCATCTTGAAAAGGGCAGAGTTGTAATCTTCGGATGCGGAACAGGTAACCCGTTTTTCAGCACAGACACAGCTGCAGCACTTCGTGCAGCTGAAATCGAGGCTGACGTAATTATGAAGGCTACAATGGTTGACGGTGTTTATGACAGCGATCCAAAGACCAATCCCAATGCCGTCAAGTACGACACCGTATCTTTCCACGAAGTTCTGAACAAGGACCTCGCTGTTATGGACAGCACAGCAGCTTCGCTATGTAAGGACAACGATATTCCGATTCTCGTTTTCAGCATAGAAAGTCCTGACAATATTTACAAAGCAGTGTGTGGAGAGAACATCGGTACACTCGTAAACAGCAAAGTTTGATTAAATTTAACGTAAAATACAATAATTATTTAGGAGGCATTGAAATATGCAGGCGCAGTTAAAAAAAGCAGACGAAACTATGGGCAGAAGAATTGACCATATGTGCAAGGAATTTTCCGAAATAAGAGCAGGCAGAGCAAATCCTGCCGTTCTTGATAAGGTTAAGGTTGATTACTACGGTGCACCAACTCCCGTAAATCAGCTTGCAGCCGTTTCTGTAACAGAAGCTCGCACACTTACAATTCAGCCCTGGGACGTTTCGGTTTTAAGACAGATTGAAAAGGCAATCCAGACTTCTGATATCGGAATCAATCCGCAGAACGACGGCAAAATCATCAGACTTATTTTCCCGCCGCTTACTGAGGACAGACGTAAGGAAATCGTAAAAGACGTTCAGAAGATTGCTGAAGAAACAAAAATTCAAATCAGAAACGTTCGCCGTGATACAATTGAAAAGCTCAAAGCTATGAAAAAAGCAGGCGAGCTTACAGAGGACGATTTAAAGCAGGGCGAAAAGAAAACTCAGGATTTGACAGATAAATACATCAAGAATATCGACAAGCTTTCAGCTGATAAGCAGAAAGAAATTCTGGAGATGTAAAATGGCTCTGTTCGGCAAAAAGAAGAAAAAAGAAGTGCTGAGTCACTTAGCACTTCCCGTCCATATCGGAATAATTATGGACGGTAACGGAAGATGGGCAAAAAAGCGAGGACTTCCACGCAAGGCAGGTCACTCCGCAGGAGCAAAAACCTTCCGTAAAATCACACGTTACTGTTCCGATATCGGAATAAAATACCTTACCGTATATGCGTTTTCAACCGAGAACTGGAAACGCCCCGATGATGAAGTAAGCTCACTTATGAAGCTTTTCAAGTCATACCTTGAGGAAGCGCTTGCCGATTTCAAGGACGACAGCATTGTTGTAAAATTTATCGGTGATAAAGCGCCTTTTGACGAGGATTTGCGTAATCTTATGATTGAAAATGAGGAAAGCTCAAAAGACCGTGACGGTATGGTGCTTAATATCGCTATGAATTACGGCAGCCGTGATGAAATTGTACGTGCCGTAAAAAATATATGCAGTGATGTGCAAAACGGTGCTGTTTTGCCTGAAAATATTGATGAACAGCTCATATCTGATTACCTGTACACAAGCGGACAGCCCGATCCTGATTTGATTATCAGACCGAGCGGTGAGTACAGAATTTCCAATTTTCTGCTATGGCAGTCTGCTTATACTGAATTTGTGATAATGAACAAGCTTTGGCCTGATTTTGAAACGTCTGATCTGGACGAGGCACTGGAAATATATTCTCAAAGGAACAGACGTTACGGCGGAGTATAATACTGACGTTTAAGAAACAACTATAGTTTTTATTGCTATTAGCATAAAGAGAGTTGATAAGGATGAAATCATTAAAGCCGAGATTGCTTACCGCAGTTGTCGGAATAGCCCTGCTCGTGGGTGTATTAATTGCGGGCGAACTTTGGAATCCGATAATCGGAATACTCGTTGGAGCAGCTTGTGCTTTTATGACAGGTGAATACCTAAATGCAAAAAATCTTCTGAAGAATTTTTGGATTTCAATACCCTGTATGCTGTTTGGCTTTTTACAGGCTGTTCTTATTTCAACGCAATATGTCTATATATTGCTTACGGTATTTATGATTTTCAGCTTTGCAGTGCTGATAATAAATCACAGTGTTCTGTCATAT
>JBJFHX010000081.1:0-15831 GCA_051893995.1 Ruminococcus sp. | reverse complement strand
GGACCTCTATGACCCTGCCTACAGGGGCAACAATGCGTCAGTAAACTTCATCACGTGTCACGACGGTTTTACCCTTTATGATATGTATTCCTACAACGAAAAGCACAACTACAAAAACGGCTGGAACAACACCGACGGCGCAAATGACAACAACAGCTGGAACTGCGGTGCAGAGGGAGAAACAAACGACAGAAACGTTAACGAGCTTCGCCGCAAGATGTGCAAAAATGCTTTTGCAACGCTTATGTGCAGTCGTGGTGCGGCGCTGTTCCTTGCAGGTGATGAATTCTGCAACACGCAGTTCGGCAACAACAACGCATACTGTCAGGACAACATAACTTCGTGGCTTGACTGGAGCAGAAAAGAAAAGTACGAAGATGTTTATGAATTTTTCAGATATATGATTTCATTCCGCAAGCGTTTTCACGTTATTACGGCTAACAGACGTGAAGCAACATGCAGTCTGCCGCCCGAAAGTATACATTCCTGCATTCCGTGGAATACCGATTTTGACTCAAACACCAGAATGATTGGCGTAATGTACGCAGGTGCAGACAAGAAAAATCCTGCGCTTGACGAGATTGTATACTTCGGAATCAACGCATACTGGAATGACGTTAACGTTGAGCTGCCTGCACTCCCGACAGGCTATGTATGGAAGCTGTACGTTGATACAGGCAGAAGCAGAAATGACGTTATTACAGAAGATAAAAACATTCTTCTCTATAACCGCAGAATCACAATGCACGGCAGAACAGTTATAGCCGCTGTTGCTCAAAAACAATTTTAATAATTCAGCATAAATTAATAAATACCACCCGTTTGATGGGTGGTATTTATTTTGTTCAGTTATTTAATTGTTAACATTCAATTCCGGATTACGCATTACGAATTAACTTATCCTACCGCAGTACCGTCAAGCGAATATATGAGTCCTGCGATGTATTTCTGAATATCGGTTGCATTGTTAATATCTATTTTGCTGTACGCTTCTCCGACAATTGCGTTGCTTTTCTGTATTGATGAAAGTTCCGCATCACCGACAAGCCATTTTTCAATAAGTGTGACGTCTAAAATGCTTACCGTTCCGTCAAGGTTTACGTCGCCTTTAATAAACACACCGTAGTCAAAAAGCTCGCCTGTTGCAACTCTTTCCTGTGTTTCCAAATTGACAAAATTAATTCCGTATTCGTCGGCATAGCTTTCTGCCGCAGTGCCAGGATAGCCGTTAATCACAAAGTCGGGTATCATAACCGATTTGTAGTCAAGCTCGCTCATTCCGGTATATGCAAATGCATTTTCTCCGATTTCTTCCACATTTCTGCCCAGCGTCACGCTCTTGAAACCACAGTGTGAAAAAGCTCCGACACCGATTTTTTTAACACTGTCAGGCAGGATGAGGTTGCAAAGGCTCGTACAATTGTAAAATGCCCTTTCGCCGATTTCGCAAAGCGAGTTTCCGAAATCAATATTTTCAAGCTTTGTGCAGTTTCCGAAAGCGTAACCGCCGATAGATTCAAGGCTGTCGGGGAGCTTTACGTCCGTAAGCTCATAACATTCGCTGAATGCTCCTCCCTCAAGCTTTTCAACTCCCTCTTCAACAACAACCTTTTTAAGTGCTGGCATTCCCGTAAATGCACTCTCCGAAATGCTCTTTATTTTTCCGGGAATTGTTATTGAGGTTATCTTGTCAGAATACGTGATATTTGAACTGAAGTACTCAGAAAATCCTGCAATTTCCTTTCCGAACATCGTGGAAGGTATTATCATTTCAGGTGAATTGCCGTTGTAGGAAAGCAGATACAATTTTCCTGTTTCAAGATCGCCCGTAACACCGTAATCTCCGCAATCGGACATATCGCATACCAGATTAAGATAAATATCTCCGCTTGTTCCGTCAACAACATAGGCATTACCGTCAAACGCTAACTGCTTTCCGTTAGCCTCGGCAGAGGTGATTATTCCAATAAAGCTTTCAACAGTACATTTGCCGTCTGCCAGTTTAATTCTCGGTATTGAACCCTCGCTTGATGACAACAGGGAAACTGTCATATTTCCGTCTGCAACAATATTTTCGGAATAAAGCTCAACACCGCTTGCAGTGCAGTTTTCGGTTGTTGTTTCAAAGCCGTTTATAAAGTACAGTCCGGTTGAATAAACTGAATAAACCTTTGAATTTGTAATACATAAGTTTGTCAAATCGCATTCGGAGAGATATGCGCCTATAATTGCGGCTGAGTTTGCTTTAATTCTGCAATCTTTTATGTTACAGTTTTCAATTACAGAGTCAGTACAATAATTTGAAATAAGCGTTGCGCAGTCGCCGGCAGTTACCGAACAATTTTCAAAAACTATATTCTTAATCGTAGCTTTGTAAAGTCCGCCGAACAAACCCGAGTTATAATTTTCCATTGATTCAATCACAAAATTACTCATTGTGTGACCGTTGCCGTCAAAGATTCCGCTGAACTGATTTTTGGTAAAAATCGTCTGAATTTCTTTTCCGCCGAAGTCCAAATCAGCGTTGAGAACAATTTTATTTATACTGCCGTCGCCATTATTCTCAACTTTATCTATTAGCCTGTAGTAGTCATCAACGCTGTTAACAGTGAAGGTAAAATTCTTCACCTTGTCAACACTGCATTTCAGCAGGCAATATTCATTGTCAATGCTGTTTTGAGTAGCGTTTTCATCGTTAAGAAGCGCCTTTGCAGAATTAATACTTTCTTTAAGCTCTTCAAGAATTTCTGCACTTACATCTTCGTCAGGAGCAAGCTCCTCGCCTGTCTTTACAAGCTCTTCAAGCTCTGCTTTGTTAACTTTTCCGTCGTTAGAGGTGTATGCCTTTATTGCGGCATAACCGCATTCCCATTTGTCGGCAACGTCAGTCCAGCTTTCTCCGTTTGTAATGCAATAGCTTCTGCCCGAAACCTCGTTAGTGCTGTCAGATTTGAAATTCAGTAAAAGGTCTGATTTGCTGATAACTACAACCGAAAACGTATCTCCTGCACTTAGCCTGATGTTTTCGGGACAATCAACGGTGTGAATTCCTGTAAAGTCAAAAGAAGCGTCAAAGCCTGACAGAAGCTCTCCGTCCTGAGGAGAAATATAACCGCTGTTAAGCCTATAAACCTCAATTTTTACATCAGAAGCACCTACCGTCTGTATACAAACCTGCTTTAGCACCTCGTCGGACTCAGCTGTAAAAACATTTGCGGCTGAGTCAACATCAAAGCCTGCAAATGATGTAACCTGATGCTGATAGATATTGTCAAATTCATCAACGCTCTGCATTTCATAGCTTGCAACACAGCTCAAGGGCGTTTCATAGGACATCCAGAAATAGCCCTTATAGCCGTCAGCGGTACTGCAATTTTCTTCGCCCCAGCTGTTTTTGCATAGCCATGCACCGTCATTTTCGGGCTGCATCTCAGGGTTGAAATTCTCTCTGCTGTAGCTGTCGTCCCAGCCTACAACCGCAACAAGATGTCCCTGACCGATAATACCGTCAATCGGAGTACCGTTATCGTAATAAGCCTGCATTCCGTCAACCATATATGTGTTTGCCTGAAAACAACTGTAGTTAATCGCCACAGCGCCCTTTTCCATAACCGTTTTCTTTATGAGCGCATTATCATTAGTAAGCTCGCTGTAATCTTTCAGGCGGTAGTCCGAATAAAATCTAAGACCCTCGGGACAGCCTGAGTATAATTGCTCATAGGGCAAAAGGCTTTCGGGATATGCACCAAAGCCTGCACAGAGTCCCAGTGCTACAATATCAGCCGAACCGCCGCCGCTGCCCTTTGTGGGGTCCTGCATATAGTCGCCGTAAAGCGGTGAGCTTACGTCATCAAAGTTGGTGTGAATATACCACGTGTGACCTCTCTCTGAAAGGTCGAGCGTTTGCGACGGATTGTCACCCTCTTTTGCTGAAAGCTCGCTCTTAGAGAGAATATTAGACTCCATTGAAGCAGTAGAAGCAAAATCCCAGCACAAGCCTTCGCTACCCTGATTTCTTACAGATGTCACCCTGTTGTAATCTCGCAAATCATATTCTGACGGCAAAGAGCTTTCATCAATGTCAACGTCATTGTTAAGTAACTCAACGTCCACCTCTTCACCGTTTTCATTATAATATAATAAGAGATTGTTGTTATTAACAGCACGTATGTATTGCACTTCCTGCTCATTTTCAGCCGCATTTACCGAAAACAGCGACACACTGCCGCCTGCAATCAGCGTGCACAGAAACAACGAGATTATTTTCTTTTTCATAATATGCCTCCTGACATATATTTTGTAAAATCCTTTGTCTGTATTATAGTTGAAAAAAGTCAGATTGTCCATAAAATTCCTGATTTACTTGAAAAATAAATTAAAAATGCTTATAATATTCTCAGCAAACTTTAAAGGAGGTTCGTATGGAAGTTACAACACTCAGCGTAAACGGCAAAGAATATGAAATTATAAAACTGCTCGGCAAGGGCAAGGGCGGCTATTCCTACCTCGCAACCGATGGAAAAAACAAATACACTCTAAAGCAAATTCACCACGAGCCTTGCTCGTATTATCAGTTCGGCGATAAAATTCAATCGGAAATAAACGACTACAAAAGGCTGAAAAATATCGGAATTGCTATGCCCGAAATGCTTGACGTTGACATTGAAAACGAACGCATTTTAAAGGAATACATTGATGGTGAAACAATCTTTGACCTCGTTTTGCATGACAAAATGAAGGATGAATATATTGAACAGGTCAGGGCTATGTGCACTCTGCTTTATCCGCAGAACACAAACATTGACTACTTCCCCACTAACTTTATCGTGCAGAACGGCAAGATGTATTACATAGACTACGAGTGCAACGACTATATGGAAGAATGGAATTTTGAAAACTGGGGTGTAAAATACTGGAGCAAAACGCCCGAATTTCTGGAATATGTAAGCAAAAACAAAACTTGATTCGACAGCATAAAAGCCACGGAAATTCCCGTGGCTTTTATATTTTCAGCACTATGATACCTTTTCAAGCGATTCAATCATCTCTGCACTGAACTTTTGAATATTTGTAGCGTTATTTATATCAATCTTCGCACCGGAATCGCAAACAAGCGCATTGCATCTTTGCACAGGCGAAAGCTCTCTTACTTCGGAAAGCCACATCTGAATAATAGTAGCGTCCTTGATGTTTATCTTGCCGTCAAGACTTACATCGCCTGCTTTAAACACGCTGTAATCAAATTTTTCTCCTGTTACGGCTTTTTCGCCCTTTGACAAATCAATAAATCTGAATCCGTTTTTTTCTGCATAATCAGCAGCCGCTTCTCCGTATCCGTTGATTACAAAATCGGGTATCGGAACATTCTTGTTATCGACCTCTGTTTTGTCGGTATATCCAAATGCTCTCGAACCAATGCGGGTATAATCTTCTTCACCCAAGGTTATGCTTTTAAAGGAACAGCCCTTAAAGGCGTCTGCTCCTATGTAGTAAATATAGTCGGGAAGAATTATCTCGTCCATATTTACGCAGTTTTCAAAGGCTTTATTACCTATTTGAGCAAGGTACTCGATTTTATCAAAGCTTACTTTTTTAAGGTTAGCACAACCCGAAAACGCACTCGAACCAATATATTCCAATCCTTCAGGACAAATTATTTCTTCAAGGCTTGTGCAGTTCTTAAAAGCTTCGTCACCTATATACTCAAATTCTTGATTAAACTCAACCTTGCTTAAATTGCTGCACCCTGAAAAAACATCATATGATATTACTTTCATAGAATCAGGGAAAACCACCTCATAAATTTCGGTGCAGTTTTCAAAAGCGCTGCCATAAATATGTGCAAGTCCCTCGTTAAATTTAATTCCGGTCAGCTTGCTGCAGCCCGAAAAAGCTCTCTCGTTTATTGTTTTCAAGGAATCGGGAAAGATTACCGTTGTAAGGTTTTCACAATTTTTAAATCCACCTACATTTGTAACGCCCTCGCATAAGGTCACCTTTTCAAGCGACGGCATTTTTTCAAATATTCCTGAAGGAAAACTTTCCACATCTCCATCAATTGTGATTGTTTTAATATTGTCACGGTTTGAAATATTTTTTCCGAAATCACTGTCAAAGCCCGCAACCTTGTTTCCGTAAAGAGTTGACGGAATAACCAAATCCGTTGAGTTGCCTGTGTATTTTTCCAGCGTAAGCTCACGTGATTCAACATCTCCGTAAACAACAAAATCGTCATTCCCCGTATTGTACTTAACTTCAATACCAGAACCATATTTCGAATTTTCGGGATCCCAGTGTTCGGGAATAACCTTGTATACATCGCCGACCTCTTCAATTTCACCGGCATAGGTTTCAGCCGAAATTATATCTCCGATGAAATTCTCAACCGTGTACCCCTCGTCAGTCAGCTTTAATAAAGGTGTATAACCTTTATCATAATCATCATACCACGCTATATATACATAAGTTTCATCTAATCCGCTTGAAATTCTATTAAATGAATACAGCTCATAATTCTTTGCAGTAAAATCAAGACTGCAGGTTTTATTATTATCCCACACCAGAGTAGCTCTTTTGTCGCCGTAAACTTTAATGTTTTCTATACTGCAGTTTGATACTGTGGAATAATCAAATATATCACTTATAACATCAGCGTATTCCTTGGATTTTAATTTTGCATTTTTGATATGACAGTTGTCTATGACGGAATCCCACATTCTATTTGCAAAAACCGAAGCGTAATGTTGAGATTCTATGCTGAAATCCGATAAAGTAAGATTTCTGACCTGCGCATTATAGAGATCTCCGAACAATGAAGTGTAGTAATTATCAATATTTGTGTTAATAATTCCAAAATTACTGAGAGTATGATTGTTGCCTTCAATGGTAAAAGAATAGTCATCCGGCTTATTAACTGGAGTTACCTTTGGGTCAATAGTGTGTATACTATTTCCACCGAAATCTATGTCAGAGGTAAAGTCTATATATCTTATTCCGCCGAAATCACCGGTATTTTCTACTATATCTTGAAGCTTATAATAATCATCTGCGCAGTTCACTGTAAACACATAATTGCAGACTTTTTCCATACTGCATTTTAACAGACAACACTCGTTGTTAATTTTGCTTTGCGTTGCAGCTTCGTCAGCCAACAACAGCTTTGCAGACTCAATTTGAGAATTGAGGTTTTCAACAAGCTTTTTGTCAACTCTTTCATCGGGAACAATTGACTCTGCTTCTTCTAAAAGCTTTTCGAGCTTTGAACAATCTGTTTTTCCTGAATTTGATGTATACGCCTTAATCACAGGATAGCCACGTCCTGAGCCTCTTGATGAAACGTCTTTCCACTCTCCGCTGTTATCACTGTAAAAGCCTAAGCCCGAAATCATAAAATTGTTACTCTTTTTATTACCGAAATTCAGCTTAAGCTGTGACTTCTTGTTTATTACAACGGAAAAAACATCTCCCGAGTTAACATAGACTCCGTCAGGGCAGTCTATGCTGTGTGTTCCCGTAAAATCGGTTGCAGCGTCAAAGTCGGCAAGAAGCTGACCGTCCGTAGGAGTAGTATATCCTTCGTTCAGTTTGAAAATTTCAACATTAATATCAGCTGCTCCGTATGCCGCAAAACAAATCTGCTTAATTTGCTGGTCGCTTTCGGCTGTAAATACGTTAGCCGCAGATTCTACATCATATGCATTACCTGCTACAATCTGATTCTGATAAATATTGTCAACTTCATCTGCACTCTGCATCTTAAAGCTTTCAATATTACCAATTGATTCTGTTTCATACGACATCCAGAAGTAACCGTCATCTCCCCAGCCGCTTCCCCAGCTGTTCTTGCAAAGCCATGCTCCGTCGCTTTCGGGCAGCAAATTCGGATTAAAGTTTTCCTTGCTGAAGCTGTCGTCCCAACCTACAATAGCTACAACGTGACCGGTAGGTTTAAATTCTTCCCGTTTGTCATAATACGCTGTTATTCCATTATTATCACAATAATTTGACTTATCGTCATATTCAACACAAACTGCGCCGGAATCCATTATTGTCTTTTTTATAAGTGCGCTGTCGTATGAAAGAAGACTGTAATCTTTGAATCTGTAATCGTAATAGAAGCGAAGTGCTTCGGGGTAACCGAAAGAAATATCAGGGTAAGGCATAAGACTGTCAGGATAAGGTCCGTAGCCTGCGGACAGACCCATAGCAACATCCCTAGCGGAAACGCCACTAAAGCCATTATTTGCAGCGTTTATATAGTCGTTATACAGAACCGAGCTTTTATCGTCTATACCTGTATGAATGTACCATGTGTTTCCCGCCTCGGACAAATCAAGCTTTTCAGCCGGATTATCACCGAGCTTTGAAGCTAATTCAGGTTGTGAAAGAATGTTTGACTCAACTGACGCCGTTGCGGCAAAGTCACCGCACAAGCCCAAAAATTGCTGATCATCAACCGGAGTTACTCTTCCGTAGTCACGCAAATCGTATTTTTCAGGCATAGCGTTTTCATCGACGTCAACATCGTTATTAAGCGTTGTAATGTCAATTTCGTTGTCATTTTCATCATAATAGGTGGTGAGATTGTTCAGTGTGACTGCACGAATCTCTTGTATCCCGTCATCTTCATCTTCTGCATAAGCCGTAAAAGACGGAATACAGCCTGCGGCAATCAGCGCACACAAAAGCAACGAGATTATTTTTTTCTTCATAAGTACATCTCCCGAAATATTTTAGAATATTACTTATATTTATTATAGCTCCGATAAGTCAGATTGTCTATAAATTCTTCTAAATACTTGAAAAATAGATAAAAACTGACTATAATATTCATAATAAAATCAGCATTTCACAAAAACAAAAGCAATTCTTGATTTTATGATACAGTTATGGTAGAATTGGTTTAGTAGCAGAGTTTAACGAATTAACAATTAACAATGTACAATTAACAATTAATGTCGAGTGGATAGGTTGGAATAATTCAAAAGTTTAATGCCCGAATTTTAAATTGATATAATAAGAAACGTTGAATTTTCAATCGTAGGGACACGGCGAGCCGTGTCCACACAAAAATTGCAATTTTTGTGAATGGGACGTGTGGGAACCCGTCTCTTACGGAGAGGTTTGTTTTCCTCTATAACTATGATTTAATCGGTAAAGTTTAATTGCCACTGCGGACACGGCACGCCGTGTCCCTACGACTAAAACAAACGTTTCCTCTATATCCGTAGGGGACGGGTTCCTACACGTCCCGAAACGTTACCGATATATCAATATAAAATCAGCAAACAAACTTATCCAAACAACACGCAACATTACAAATTCGGAGATTTGTGTGTCGAGGCACTCGACCGACCATTAATTCCGAATTAAAATACATAAATAAACCGAAAGGATTGATTATAATGAAAAGTTCAGTTTTAAAGGACGGCGTTAATGCCGCTCCCCAGCGTACGCTTCTTCACGCTTTAGGTCTTACAGATGAAGAAATCAAGAAGCCTTTAATCGGTATCGTCAGCTCCAAGAACGATATCGTGCCCGGTCATATGAACATTGACAAGGTTGTTGAGGCTGTAAAAATGGGCATTGCTCTTGCAGGCGGCGTTCCGATAGTATTCCCTGCAATTGCTGTCTGCGACGGTATTGCTATGGGTCACGAGGGTATGAAATATTCTCTCGTTACACGTGAGCTTATTGCCGACTCAACCGAGGCTATGGCTAAGGCACACGCTTTTGACGGTCTTGTTATGGTTCCCAACTGCGACAAGAATGTTCCCGGACTACTTATGGCGGCGGCAAGACTTAACATTCCCTCAATCTTTGTCAGCGGCGGCCCTATGCTTGCAGGCAGAGTTGACGGCAAGAAAATCAGCTACTCTACTGTTTCCGAGGCTGTTTCTCGCTTTAAGGTAGGCGAAATTGACGAGGAAAAGCTCAGCGAATATGAAAACAACGCTTGTCCGACCTGCGGCTCATGCTCGGGTATGTTCACTGCCAACTCAATGAACTGCCTTACCGAGGTTATCGGTATGGGACTTAAGGGCAACGGAACTGTTCCTGCTGTTTACTCACAGCGCTTACAGCTTGCAAAGCACGCAGGTATGCAGATTATGGAGCTTGTAAAGAACAACATCCGTCCCCGTGACATTATGACAGAGGAAGCATTCAAGAATGCTCTTACCGTTGATATGGCTCTCGGATGCTCAACAAACACAATGCTCCACCTCCCCGCTATCGCTCACGAGTGCGGAATTGATTTGCACCTCGACATTGCAAATGAAATTTCTGCAAAGACTCCCAACCTCTGCCACCTTGCACCGGCAGGCGAGCACTTCATTGAGGAGCTCAACGAAGCAGGCGGTATTTACGCAGTAATGCACGAGCTTACAAAGCTCGGACTTCTCAACACCTCACTCCTCACCTGCACAGGCAAGACTGTCGGTGAAAATATTGAGGGTTGCGAAATCAGAAATACAGAAATCATCAGAACAGTTGAAAATCCCTACAGCAAAACCGGCGGTATTGCAGTATTAAAGGGCAACCTCGCTCCTGACGGCTGTGTTGTTAAGAGAAGCGCAGTTGCAGAAGAAATGATGCACCACAAGGGCTTTGCAAGAGTTTTTGACTGCGAAGAGGACGCACTCAACGCAATTTACGACGGTAAAATCAACGAGGGCGATGTTGTTGTTATCCGCTACGAAGGACCTAAGGGCGGTCCGGGAATGAGAGAAATGCTCAACCCGACCTCTGCAATTATGGGAAGCGGTCTTGGTAACTGCGTTGCACTTATCACAGACGGACGTTTCTCGGGTGCTACAAGAGGTGCCGCAATCGGTCACGTTTCACCCGAAGCCGCAGTAGGCGGTCCTATCGCTCTTATCGAGGAAGGCGACACAATCGAAATCGACATTCCTGCAAACACAATCAACGTGATTGTTTCAGACGAAGAGCTTGCAAAGCGCAAGGCTGCGTGGACTCCCAGACAGCCGAGAATTACCTCAGGTTACCTCTCACGTTATGCAAAGCTTGTTTCTTCGGGTGCGCAGGGCGCAGTTCTCGATTAAATCGTAAATTTGCACAAAACAAAACACATAAATTTATGCTATTTACAGCAATAAATCTTTAAAAAAAGCAATATGCACAATTCACCCTCTGCTCTATTGGGCAAAGGGTGAATTTTTTTATTTTGCTCAATTTTGGTTGTTTATTTTATACAAATATGATATAATAATTTAGACTTAGTTCATACAATTGTTGAAATTGATAAAATAACGTCGATTTTTAAATATTGTAACAACGAAAGGAGTTTTCATTTTTGAAACAATATGACGCTAAAAAAATATTAAATATTGCGCTCACAGGACACAGCGGATGCGGCAAAACCTCGGTTGCCGAGTCAATTCTCTATCTTTCAAAGGTCAGCGACCGTCTCGGCAAAATTGCTGACGGCAACACAATGCTCGACTTTGACGCAGAAGAAATCAAACGTCAGGCATCAATTATGACGGCTGTTGCTCCCATAGAGTGGAAGAACACAAAGATTAATCTTATCGACACTCCCGGTCTTTTTGACTTTGCAGGCGGCGTTGCAGAGGGTATGCGTGCCGCTGACACTGCTCTGATTGTAGTTTCGGGCAAGGACGGCGTTAACGTCGGCACCGAAAAGGCAGTTGAAGCCGCTACAAAGGCAGGTCTTACCAAGGTATTCTTTGTTAACGGTCTTTGCGACGAGGACGCTCGTTTCTATCGTGTATTTGAAAATCTCAAGTCTACGTTTGGTCCGTCCGTCTGCCCCGTTGTAGTTCCCTACATCGTTGACGGTCAGGCTAATACATACGTTAACCTCTTTGACTACAAGGCTTATGAATATGCAGCCGACGGCTCTGTAAAGCCTACTGCACTCCCCGATATGGGAAGCAGACTTGAGGGACTTCGTGAGGCTATCAAGGAAGCCGTTGCTGAAACAAGCGAGGAACTGCTTGACAAGTTCATTATGGGCGAGGAATTCACCCCCGAAGAAATAATTCTCGGTGTAAGTCAGGGCGTTAAGGACGGCACAATCTGCCCCGTATTCTGCGGTGACGCTCACAACACCTTTGCTATTGACCAGCTCCTGAACAGCCTTACCTGGCTTGCTCCGTCAGCCGCTGATAAGGGCGATGAAATCGGCGTTGACGTAAACGGCGAGCCTGTTGAGGTTTCCGTAAACGAAAACGGCGCCACTGCAGCTGTAGTTTTCAAGACTGTTGCCGACCCGTTTATCGGCAGACTTTCATACATCAAGGTTGTTTCGGGCAAGGTTGCTCCCGACGCACCTCTTATCAATATGCGCACAGGCTCGCAGGAAAGAGTTACAAAGGTTCTTGCAATGTGCGGCAAAAAGCAGATTGACGTTGATTACATCGGCGCAGGCGACATCGGCGCAATTCCAAAGCTTGCGTCTACTAAGACAGGCGACACACTTTGCTCGCCGCTAAGAAAGGTTGTACTTGACGGAATCGACTACCCTGTTTCGTCCTACACAATGGCTATTTATCCTGCCAAGAAGGGCGACGAGGATAAGGTTGCTCAGGCTCTTACAAAGCTTTGCGACGAGGACCCGACAATCAAGTTCGTTACAAACCACGAAACACACGAAATGGTAATTTCAGGACTCGGAGAGCAGCACCTTGACGTTGTAATTTCAAGACTTAAAACAAAGTACAATGTTGACGCTTCACTTCAGAAGCCGAAGATTGCATACAGAGAAACAATCCGCAAAAAGGTTACTGCACAGGGTAGATACAAGAAACAGTCGGGCGGTCACGGACAGTTCGGCGACGTATGGATTGAATTTGAACCGTTTGACACCGACGACCTCGTATTTGCAGAGCGTGTAGTCGGCGGTGCAGTTCCCAAGAACTTCTTCCCTGCTGTTGAAAAGGGACTTCGTGATTCAATCAAGAAGGGTGTGCTTGCTGGTTACCCGACAGTAGGCATAAAGGCTACGCTTTACGACGGCTCATATCACCCCGTTGACTCCTCAGAAATGTCGTTCAAGACTGCCGCAAGCCTTGCATACAAAAACGGTATTCCCAACGCTTCTCCGACACTGTTAGAGCCTATCGGAAGCCTTAAGGCTTATGTACCCGACGCAAATATGGGCGACGTAATGGGCGAGGTTAACAAGCGCAGAGGCAGAGTGCTCGGTATGTCGCCTGCCGAAAACGGAATGCAGGTTGTTGAGGCAGAAGTGCCGATGGCTGAGATGAGCGACTTCTCAACGTTCATCAGACAGATTACTCAGGGCAGAGGCTCGTTTGAGTTGACATTTGCTCGCTATGAGGACGCACCTGCAAACGTAGCACAGAAGATTATCGAAAAAGCTAAGGCAGAAATGTCTGAATAAACAGATAATTTTTCAGGGACGGAGATTTTCCGTCCCTGTTTTTTTGGATATGTCAGTCAGTCATAAACGATAATTTGACGAGTGCCTCGACACGCATTTCGAGTGGAAAAATTGGGAAGTAAAGATAAAACGGATGCCCGAATTATAAATAGATATATCGGTAACGTTTCGGGACGTCAGGGATGCCGTCCCCTACAGCAATACAGGAAATGTTTATTTTCAGTCGTAGGGACACGGAGTGAGTGTCCCTACGTCAACGTTGCTATAATTCCAACGCCAAATTATGGTTTAGCTTACTTTTTAATTATCGTTACCTTTCGCTTGTCGGTGGAAATAATATTTTCCTCGTTGAGCTTTTTGATTTCCCTCATCATCGCACTTCGGTCAACTCCGAGATAGTCTGCAAGGTCAGAAAACGGCAGAGGAATCGTAAAGCTACTGCTTTTCTCCTCCGACTCAATGTATTCAAAGAACGACATCAATTTACTGCGGAGCGTTCGCTGGCAGAGAATGTCAACGTGGACAAGTGACTTCCTTGCCGTTGTCATCATAATGTGGTCAATCAGCGCAACGTGCTTTGCACAGTTCTTTTCACAGCAGGTAATCAGCTTTTTGTATTTTACAAAGTCAACGGTGCATTTTGTTTTTGCGTAAACATAAAATAATTTCTCCTCGGTATCGGGAAGAAAATGCTTTCCGAACGCATTGCCTCGCATATAATAATCAATTATCCTTCTCTGCTCCTCAGAATTTATTGTCGAAAGATACGCAATTCCGCTTTTAATTATTCCAATTGTGTCATTTTCCGGTGAACAAATTGTAATAATTTCGCCCCTTTCATACACCCTTTCGGTGGGGGCAAAACACTCCATTAACCCGATTATTTCTGCATTTGTGAGCCTTGAATCAATAGAAAAATCATTCATTACAACCACTCCATAATGTGTGTTAAATTTTATCCTGACACTATATATTGTTATTATAAACCATTTTTGTTGTTTGTGCAACAGTATCTTGAAAATTTTTGCTGTATAATTAATCCTGCAATCAAAATTTATTGAAAAGGAAGGGAAATTATGAAAATTATAAAGCGAAACGGTTCGGAAGAAGATTTTAATATTGAGAAGATTATCAATGCTGTTAAAAAGGCAAACAACTCCTCCGAAACACGTTTCCTGACTGACGAACAGATTATCGACATTGCGGAATACGTTGAATATAAATGCAACAAAATGAAAAGAGCAGTTTCCGTAGAGGAAATTCAGGATATGGTCGAGGACCAGCTTATGGCTAAGGGTGCGTTTGAGCTTGCCCGCCGCTATGTAAGATACCGCTACAACCGTTCTCTTGTTCGTAAGGCTAACACGACCGACAACAGAATCCTCTCGCTCATTGAGTGCAACAACGAAGAGGTCAAGCAGGAAAACTCCAACAAGAATCCTACCGTCAACAGCGTTCAGCGTGACTATATGGCAGGTGAGGTAAGCCGTGACCTTACAAGAAGAATGCTGCTTCCTCCCGACATTGTCGAGGCTGACAAGCAGGGTCTTATTCACTTTCACGACGCCGACTACTTTGCACAGCATATGCACAACTGCGACCTCGTAAACCTTGAGGATATGCTCCAGAACGGAACTGTTATCAGCGATACGCTGATTGAAAAGCCGCACAGCTTTTCAACAGCCTGCAACATTGCTACTCAGATTATAGCACAGGTTGCAAGCAACCAGTACGGCGGTCAGAGCATAAGCCTTGCTCACCTTGCACCCTTTGTTCAGATTTCAAGGGAGAAAATCCGCAAGGAAACTATCGCCGAGGTTGAAGAGCTCGGTTGTGAAGTAAGCGAAGAAAAACTCAACGAAATTGTTGAAAAGCGTCTGCGCAAGGAAGTTAACAGAGGCGTTCAGACTATTCAGTATCAGGTTGTAACACTGCTCACCACCAACGGTCAGGCTCCGTTTGTAACGGTGTTTATGTACCTTAACGAGGCTAAAAACGAGCAGGAAAAGCAGGACCTTGCTCTTATCATTGAAGAAACCCTCAGACAGCGTCATCAGGGTGTTAAGAATGAGGACGGCGTGTGGATTACACCTGCATTTCCAAAGCTTATCTACGTTCTTGAAGAGGACAACGTAACCGAGGACAGCAAGTACTGGTACTTAACCGAGCTTGCGGCTAAGTGTACCGCAAAGAGAATGGTGCCCGACTACATTTCCGAAAAGGTTATGTTACAGAATAAAATTGACAAAAACGGTGAAGGTCACTGCTACACCTGTATGGGCTGCCGCAGCTTCCTCACTCCCTATGTTGACGAAAACGGCAAGCCTAAGTATTACGGACGTTTCAATCAGGGCGTTGTAACGGTTAACCTTGTTGACATCGGACTGAGTGCCAACAGAGATATGGACAAATTCTGGAAGATTTTTGACGAGCGTATGGAGCTT
>JBJFHX010000080.1:0-3877 GCA_051893995.1 Ruminococcus sp. | reverse complement strand
CAGTGATTTCGGGATTATCAGCGTATTTTTCAAGCATTGCACTAACAATATCATCTCTGTTTTTATTTTCAAACATTTCTATAACGTCATAAGCAAGCTCGTCCACACAATGAACACTGCCGCTGAAAACGTCAAGAACTATATTGTATCCGTTAAGTTTGTACTGGTGTATCATATTATCTCCGTTTTGACAAAAGGAAAGCCGTTAAACCTCTAGGGAAACACTGAATAAATCACGCTAAAGCTGTTTGTACATCTTGCTTGCATATTTTCCTCTGCCTTGCCCAAAATTTCGCACACAGGCGTCAGCCTGCGCACAAAATTTTGAACAATCTAGCGAAAAATATGACAAAGCAATATGCACAATCAATTTAATCAGTGCTTCCCTAGGTAAAACGGCTGTTGAATCCTTAATAATTTAGCAAATTTAAAATTATTTCTCGCTTAAGCACTTCTCGCACTGCTGGTTAGCAACGCCGCATGAAGTTTTGCAAGCTGACTGACAAGAAGTCTGGCACTCGCCGCAGCCGCCTGTCTTTACGCTCTTTTTAAGGTCACGAGTTTCAATAGTTTTAATTCTTTTCATAGTAATCATTCTCCTTGTAAGAATTTATAAATAAATCTTACCACAGTCTTTAATATTTGTCAATCATTTTCAGCGGTATATATGTAATCCGGCATCGAATTTTTTGTTGAATTAATTTGAATATTATTCGATAATAGAATATTAATCACACTGATTAATTTGTCAGTTATAATCTCTCCCGGAACAATAAGCGGTATTCCGGGTGGATAAGCCCAGATGTATTCAAGTGATACTCTCCCCTGCGAATTCTTAAACATTATTTTTTCAGATTTGTAACTATTTTTCTGAAATGAATTAAATCTGCGTTCGGGGACTTCCGAAAAATTATAGTCGGAATGGAATTTTTCTTTTTTAGTTAATGAGTTATCAATTTCAAATAATGCCTTTTTAAGTCTGCTAAAGCCTTTGTCGGTATCACATACGGAAGTCATTGCAATTACATAATCGGTATACGACATTTCCGTTTCAATTCTATATTTTTCTCTTAAAATTTTTGCAAGCTCAGTACCGCTGATATTTGTTTCAGCCGTTGAAATTACAATTTTTCCGAAGTCATAATCAAAGCAGTTTTCAAGGAACAATTTATTGTTGTATAAAATTGAAAGTTTATCAAGTGACTTTGTATCAATGTAGAAATCTGTAAGTCTGTTTGTGTAGACTTCAAAATCGGTTTTATTGTCTGAAATAAAGTCAAGGCATTTTTCAATTGCACTCATAAGTATATATGACGGACTGCTTGTTTCAAAAACCGAGAGATTCTCCTGCAATTTTTCAGAAATTTCAGAATTTTCTGTAAGTAACAAGGCTGTCTGAGTAAGTGACTGCAATGTTTTATGCAGGCTGACAACTGCAACGTCTGCTCCGCATTTTACGGCTTCGCTTGGGAATTTTTCAGAAAAAGGAAAATGTGCTCCGTGTGCTTCATCAACAAAAAGCAGTGCCCCGTATCTGTGACAAATATCTGCAATTGTCTTAATATCCGATACAATTCCCTCATACGTCGGTGAGGTTATTATTACAAGTTTTGTATCAGTATTCTTACTTAAAAGTACTTCGAGATTTTCAGGTGAAACAGAAGTAAAAATGCCGTAATTTTCATCATACTCCGGCAAAATATATTCGGGATTAAGTCCGCAAAGCTCAATTGCATTGTAAACTGATTTGTGGCAATTGCGGGCAACGATAATTTTATCTCCGAAGTTTGTCATAGCACGAATTGAGGATAAAATACCTCCCGTTGCGCCGTTTACAAGCAGAAATGCACGGTTAACATCATATAGCTTTTCTGCTTTCTTTTCAACTTCTTTTATACATCCGCAGGCATTGTGAAGATTATCAAAGCCGTCAATCTCGGTTAAATCAATACTGTACGGAAGTAAACCGTCATTTGCAATATCTGTTCTTTTATGTCCGGGCATATGAAAAGGATATATGCCGCTTTTTTTGTAACTTTTGAGCTTATCGTACAGCATATATCCTCCAAATTTACTTTTAGTTTGTTCCGAATTCTCTTAATTCAAGACCTTTGTTGTGCTCAAGCGCCCAGTCGATGCTCCAGTAGCTTGTAAAAAGCAATAAATGATTGCCCTTTAAATCCTGAATGCGTTTTGTGTCAGAAGCAAGGTCAAGCGCTTTGGGGTCAACGTCGTCATTTACAATCCATCTGATATATTCATAAGGAAGCGACTCCATTACAATGTCAACGTTGTACTCGTTTTCAAGGCGGTATTTCAGAACGTCAAATTGGAGAACGCCGACAACGCCGACTATTACTTCCTCCATACCTGCGTCAAGCTCCTGAAAAATCTGAATAGCACCCTCCTGCGCAATCTGACTTGTTCCCTTGATAAACTGCTTGCGCTTCATTGTGTCCTTCTGGCGTACAAGTGCAAAATGCTCGGGAGCAAAGGTGGGAATTCCCTTGAACTGTACCTTGTGATTTGCAGAGCAGATTGTGTCGCCTATTGAAAAAATACCAGGGTCAAATACGCCTATAATGTCGCCTGCGTAAGCTTCGTCAACAATTTCTCTCTCCTGAGCCATAATCTGCTGAGGCTGAGAAAGTCGCATTTTCTTGTTGCCCTGAACGTGGAACACTTCCATATTCTTTTCAAATTTACCGCTACAGATTCGCATAAACGCAATTCTGTCACGGTGTGCCTTATTCATATTAGCCTGAATTTTAAACACAAATGCAGAAAAATCCTCTGACATCGGGTCGATATCTTCGCTAACGGTCTCTCTTGGCAAAGGCGATGTTGTAAGCTTTAAGAACTGTTCAAGGAACGGCTCAACACCGAAGTTTGTAAGAGCTGAGCCGAAAAACACGGGAGTAAGCTTACCGTTTCTTACTGCGTCAAGGTCAAATTCATCACCAGCACCGTCAAGAAGCTCAATATCATCAAACAAATCCTGCTTATGGTAATAACCGATTGTGTCCTCAAGCGACGGGTCGTCAAGAGTAAGCTCTTCCTTTTCAACCTCTTTCTGACCGTTATTGGCTGTAAACGAAAGGATTTTTCTTGAATTTCTGTCGAAAACTCCCTTGAATTCCTTACCGGAGCCGATAGGCCAGTTTATAGGGTAAGTGTTAATTCCGAGTACATTTTCAATATTCTCAAGCAAATCAAAGGGATTTTTAGCATCCCTGTCCATTTTATTGATAAATGTAATAATCGGAATGTTGCGCATTACGCAGACCTTGAAAAGCTTGATTGTCTGCTTTTCAACACCTTTTGAGCCGTCAATTACCATTACAGCTGAATCGGCAGCCATAAGCGTTCTGTAGGTATCCTCAGAGAAATCCTCGTGTCCGGGTGTGTCAAGAATATTAATGCAGTAGCCGTCGTACTTGAACTGCAAAACCGATGAGGTAACAGAAATACCACGCTGCTTTTCAATTTCCATCCAGTCGGAAACGGCGTGCTTTGCTGTCCTCTTACCCTTTACCGAACCTGCAAGATTGATTGCTCCACCGTACAGGAGTAATTTTTCGGTGAGCGTAGTTTTACCTGCGTCAGGGTGCGAAATAATCGCAAAGGTCCTGCGTTTGCTAATTTCATCTCTTAAAGAACTCATAAAATACTATCCTTTCGGAGCAGTTTTTAATTTTTTATATATCCACAATTTTATATTTTACTATTTTATTACGGTATATGTCAACAAAAACACGATAAATTATTTTAAAATAAATTAATACAAAAGCTTGACAAAAAAGTTAAATTGTTGTAATATATTCGTGTAAAAGGTTGAAAAACAGATTTTTCCTATTTTTTCATATACCTTCCAAAT
>JBJFHX010000079.1:0-15868 GCA_051893995.1 Ruminococcus sp. | reverse complement strand
CGTTACTTTCTTTGATAAGATTGTCTAATGAATTATAAGTAGGATTGTCAATCCAACCTACCATTTCCCACTTACCGATAACATTTTCATCGTTTACAAAATCCATTCCATTTGCGATTTTCACTATGTAACCTCTTGCCTCCTTATAACCTACAATTAATCTATGATTTAATAATATCACAAAATTAATGTTATTTCAAATAAAAGGCGGCAGACCCTCTGCCACCCTTTGTAAATTAATCAAATATTATATCGCCATCATTCCCAATCGTCTTCTTTTAAGCTATGTATAATAAACATTTTCCATCTCCAAACTGAACTTATAATTATTTCAGTATATCAATCCATTTGTTATTATCTTTAAGTTGAATGTGTTCCTGTATATTGTCATCAGTAAACACATCAAGCATTTTATCAAAACTTTCGGCAAGATTCATAGATTTGATTTCATCAAGCTTTGCCCAATATACTTTTCCTTCAATAGAAGATTTTAATGTTCCGGAATACTCATTTGTCTTAAATAGTAAAACAATATATCGTTTGTTCTTATTTACTTCCCACCATTTTATTCCGCAAATTTTAGGGTTTTGTATGTCAAGTCCTGTTTCTTCTTTAACTTCTCTGATTACAGAATCAACAAATGACTCCCTCTTTTCAATATGTCCTCCCGGAAAAGTTATTCCACCCCACTTTTTATTGACTTTTTCCTGCACAACAACATTTCCATCATTGTCATATATCATACACATATTTGTGAATTCTATTTTTTCATAAATACTCATCATTTAATTCCTTAAGCATAATTACAATTTATCTACGATTTAATAATATTATGTTTTCAAATCTTTGCAACCTAATTGTATTCAATCATAAAAAGCAAACTTATCTGCAAATGATATATTGAACTGCTGATAAAAGCACTTGGATTATAGAAAATCTAACTACAACCTGCGTGTCGGACCAACCATGGTTCTTTCTCATTTCATCGTGAATAGGAGTACGAACATTTTTCAACACTTCTATCTTAAAAAATCTTTTCAAAAAGATTTTAATTAGTCCTGCTATACCGTCAACAAGCAATACCGCTGATAACAGTAAATAGCTCATAGGGTGTGATGATTTTAAAACCATTAATACAATAATCAATCCGATAGGTCTTGAGCCTGCGTCGCCCATAAGCTGTGAGCTGGGACCGGTATTAAAGCACAAATATGCAATTAAAACTCCAACCATAATAAAGCTGTAAACAGTATACTGTTCTCCGATTTGATTGAAGAATATCAAAGAAATACTCAATAGAGATATTATACTCAATGCCCCGCATAAACCGTCAATACCGTCAGAGCAATTTGTAACGTTAATGCCAATCCAAAGCAGAATTGTTGAGAGTATCACAAATAAGATAGGATGAACATAAATTTCATAATCAAAAATCATAATAGTAGTTGAATTGTTATAAACAAAAACTACGGAAATGAGAATACAGATTATTAAGTCAATAAAGCCTTTTTTGTAATCCGACCAAGGTTTGTCCGATGCGTCATCAAGATAACCGCTGAGCATTTCAAGAAAAAGTAACACATCATAGCATATCAATTCTTTAGTAATGGGTAACAGAAAAACGGAGCAAAGCACAAATGTGCATATCATTATTAAGCCTACTCCTCTTATTTTTCCTTTAGATACCTCTCCGTTTACTGCGAATGCTCTGCCTTTGTCTTTTGGCAGAAACGGTAATTTCAATTTTAGCAACACAAAGCAAACTGCAAATGCAACTATACCCGCAATTGCAATATATTGCTGAATATTTGTAAAGCTTTCGAAAATGTGAAATAGCATATTTTTACTTCCTGATGATATTTACATAAATTTGTATTACAAATACGCTGTAATTATATTACAATTTTCGACCATAGTCAACAAACAAAGGCGGCAGAATAACTGCCACCTTTAACAATAATATTAACCTGCAAACCACTTGATACTATTCCCACTCGCTTAGTTCTTGCCATTACTAAACATATTTGTTTAGTAATTATTGCCTTTTATCTCTTTATTATTCCATTCTTAACCTTTTATTTTTGGCCAATAGAACTTACAGTATCAAAACAGTATCAACCATCTGTCATATCAATAGGATTGTATCACAGCAAAAACTACTTGTCAACACTTTAAAGCGATAAAGTTATGATCTGCCTTTGAATTTTTTATTATACCTTTATATTACAACACTATTAGCTACTTTGCAACAAATTATTTTTGATACTCTTTAAAAAAATATTGTAAATTTATATAAATATGTTATAATAAATTTGCGTACAAAAATTTATATTTGTACGCAGAAAGTTGGTGAATGTTTGTCAAAGGAAACAATTGCAAAAAATGTTTTTAAAAACATTGGCTCAATCGTAAAAACTGCTGATTTCAAAGCCGCAGGACTTTCAAATTACGATGTCGCAAAGCTTTGCAAAGACGGAGTTATTGAAAGAATACGAAACGGAATTTACCGGCTTCCTGAAAATTATGATATTAGTGAGGAACAGCTTATATCAATGCTCTTGCCTCACGGCATTGTATGCGTTGAATCTGCATTGTTTTTTTACGGATACAGCGATTTTACCCCGAGAGAATGGTCAATAGCCGTTCCACGCACATTTAGAAATCAAATATCAAATATGCATGAAGTTCTTGTTAAAGCGTATTATATCCAAAAAGAATATATCAATCTTGGTAAAACTAATGGTGATTTTAATGGTGTGATACTTCCTGTTTACGACCGTGAAAGAACTATTTGCGATTGTTTTAAGTATCGCACTAAGCTTGACAATGAAACATTTAACAAGGCATTAAATGCTTATGTTGCTGATGACAAAAAGAATATAAATAATCTATCAAAGTACGCAAAAGAAATGCGTGTTTATTCCAAAATGATGAGCGTTATGGAGGTGTTGCTAAATGGCTGACAGAGCCTCATCTGTTCTCGCAAGGCTGAAGAACAAAGCAAAAGAAACCGGCAGAAGCTATCAGCTTTGCTTGCAGTTATTCTGCCAAGAAGAATTTTTACGCAGACTTGAAAAATCAAAATACGCTGACAATTTTGTGCTAAAAGGCGGATTGTTCATTTATTCAATCACCGATTTTGATAGCAGAGTAACTGTTGATGTGGATTTTTTATTAAGAAAATTGCCAAATACTCCGGAGCAGATTCAAGCAATACTTGAGGAAATCATTTCTGTTGATACAGGCAATGACTTTATAATATTTGAAATAAAGGAGGTTTCCCCAATCGCAGTTGCAAAGAAATACGCAGGTATCGGTGCTTCACTTGTTGCACATATCAAAAATACAAGAACACCGTTCAGTATTGATTTTGGCGTAGGAGATGTTATTGTTCCAAAACAGGAAAAGCGTGCAATACCTACACAGCTTGATGATTTCGACAGTCCGACAATAAATACATATTCCCTTGAAACTACCATTGCGGAAAAGCTTGATGCAATTCTTGATTTGATGGAGTTTTCAAGCAGAATGAAGGACTATTACGATATCTATTATCTTGCAACGCATTTTGAGTTTGACAGCGACACCCTCGCTGAAGCAATGCGAAAAACATTTGAAAACAGAAACCACCATTTCACAATGGAGCAGTTTAACCAAGTCATCGCCTTTGGCGATAATGAATCAATGCAAAAGAAATGGCAAGCCTTTACCCGTAAAATTGATACTAAAACGGATGATTACGGCACCGTGCTGAAAACAATAAAGACGTTTTTAACAAAACCGTTTGCAGCAACGGTAGAAGTCAAGGCGTTCACAAGTAATTGGACTGCCCAAGCCGGCAGGTGGATATGATTTAGGAGAAATAGATATGATTAGAGCAGATATGATTTCAACCGTTGGCAGAGAATATCTTACCAGCAATATTGAAAATGATGAATATAGTTATCCGAAAGCTTTTGCGGCACAGTCCTTAACATTTAATCCTATTCGAAACAGAGCAGGACGAGCTTTTGAAAAATTGGATATTCGTTTCGTGAAAGATAATGTTACTGTGCTGATTGAGACCAAACAGAATTTTACAAAGGCAGATGAAGAACAACTCTCCGCATATGTCGAATATGAAAAGGCGCTTACCGGTAATAAGACAGTTGCTATTTTGGCAAATACTATGAATGATACTGTTAGAGTATGGCGTGGTGTTGTTTCGGACAGTGACTTGATGACTAAGGAAACCGCCTTACGTTCGATGGATGAATATGTTGACTTCTACACATCCAAAATCAACGACAAAGAAAAGGTGATGCAGAACACCTATAAACTTAATGAGTTGCTTCATCGCCATAGTATTCCCGAAAAACTTCGCAGTCAATTTGTCGGCACCTGCCTATTAGCATTGAAGAATGGTCTTGATTATTCCACTCCGTCTTTGACTGCTGCACAAATTCGCACTCGTATAAAAGAAGTATTAGAGGACTTGCTTAATTCCGATATTAACAAGGCTGAAAAGCTCGCTTTATTAAATCGTAATGTGTTGGGTGATCAGTATGTTCGCCAACTTAGCATTGCCGCCTTTAGAGAAATTCTAAAATTCATTGAAGATAATATTCTGCCTTTTATCAACGACAAAAGTACATCCGGTCAGGATCTACTTAATTTGTTCTTTGTTACCTTTAATAAGTATGTTGGTAAATCGGACAAGAATCAAGCTTTCACACCAGACCATATTACAGATTTTATGGCGAAAATCACAGGGGTTAACAAACATTCAGTGGTTCTTGATCCTTGTTGCGGTAGCGGATCATTCCTTGTTCGTGCAATGACACAGGCACTTGATGATTGCGCTACTGCTGCTGAGCAGGACAAGGTTAAGAAACATCAAATCTTTGGTATTGAGTTTGATGAAAATGTATATGGTCTTGCTACAACTAATATGTTAATTCACTCAGACGGAAACTCAAATATCCGTCAAGGAAGTTGCTTTGCACTGGCAGACTGGATTAAAGATGCAAAGCCGAATGTTATTTTGATGAACCCGCCCTATAACGGACAGCGTATTCATCTTCCTAAAAGCTACGTTGATACTTGGTCAAAAGATAAGAAAGAGGATCCATCAAAAGGGTTGTATTTCGTTAAATTCATCGCAGATACTCTAAATTCTATCAATCATCAAGCAAAACTTGCGGTATTACTTCCGGTCGCATGCGCTATTGGAACGAGCGGAGAGATTGCTCGTTTGAAACGTGAAATATTGGAGGAAAATACACTTGACGCCGTTTTTACATTGCCCAATGAAATTTTCTATCCCGGTGCAAGTGCATCTGCTTGCTGTATGGTATTCAAAATTGGAACAAAACATAATGATGTTTCCAATCCTGACACCTTCTTTGGATATTATAAAGATGACGGTTTTAAGAAAAAGAAGAATCTTGGTCGTGTTGAACAAATTGATTCTGGAACTGGCAAAAGTAAATGGGTAGAAATTGAGCGCAAATGGATTGAACTGTATCGCAACAGGCGTGCCGTTGATGGCTTTGCTGCGACACATAAGGTCAACGGTGATGATGAATGGCTGTGCGAAGCATATATGAAAACCGATTATTCAAAGCTGACAGAACACGATTTTCAACAAACTATAAATGATTATCTCGCCTATCTTGTGAAGGAGGGACATATTTATGAATCTTAATGTAGAGAGTTGGAAAGAGTTTTGCCTGGGGGATTTGTTCTCGGAAATATATAAAGCTGAAGCTCACGTAAAAGGCGAGCTCGAGTGTTATAATGTTCCCTCTGACAATACAATTCGTTTTATTTCCAGAACGGAAATGAACAACGGTTGTGATTGTTATGTTTTAAATAATGACCTTTCGGGTATAGAAAAAGCAAATGCTATTACCATCGGCGATACGACGGCAACCTGTTTTTATCAGGGTGAAGACTTTGTATGCGGAGATCATATGGTTATTTGTCGTGCTGATTGGATTAATCTACATACAGCACTATATATCATTTCAATGCTTAAGCAGGAGAAATACAAATACAGTTATGGCAGAGCTTTCAAGATGGAACTGATTTCAAATACTGTGTTGAAGCTTCCTGCCACTGCTGATAATACGCCTGATTGGGACTATATGGAACGTTATATTAAGTCCCTCAATCACAAGCCATTAACCACAGCTAACCAAGAAGGGAGCTCATCACTTACACTTGGTGTTGAATCGTGGAAACCTTTTAAAGTGAATGATATTTTCAAACTGTATAATGGAAAAGGAATTACAAAAGAAGAAATTGAATATAACCAAGGTGATTTCATCGTAGTTCAAAGCGGTGAGGAAAATAATGGTTGTATAGGCAAAATTGATAAAGATTATTGTAACAAAATGGGTTATACATATACAGAAGAACCTTGCTTAACTGTTGCAAGGACTGGCTCAGCAGGATATGTTTCGTATCAGCCACTTGGATGTGTTGTTGGTGATTCTGCAAAAATACTAACATTAAAAGATGATCATCATAAAAATCACAGTGTTTTTCTGTTCTTGAAAACTGTACTTATGGCTAATAGATATAAATATACTTACGGTCGAAAAGTTACAGAAGATAAATACTTATCTGAGGTAATAATGCTACCTGCAACAACAGATAATAAGCCGGATTTTTGCTTCATGGAAAACTATATGAAATCTTTACCATATGGGGATAGAATATAGTGTTCAAGGAGTGATATGTGAATATGAGTGAAGAGAGGAACAAGTAATGCAATTATCCAAGATTCGTATAAAAAACTATCGTTTGCTTATTGATGCAGAATTGGATGTTGATAAAGCGACAACGCTGATAGTAGGGCGCAATAATACTGCTAAAACATCATGCATGGAATGCGTTGCTACGGTTTTGAACGGCAACAGTTTTTCGTATAACGATTACCCTTTGGCGAAAAGACAAAAGTTGTGTAATAAAATACTTGAATTTATGGAAAATAAAATCAAATATGATACGCTTTGTGAACAGTTGGATATCATATCTGTAGAATTTATAGTAGATTACTCTTTAGATGATCCCGAAGCCAATTTAGGTGCATTATCTCCGTTTATTATTGATGTTGATGTTGATACCACAACAGCCATAGTGCGTGCAGAATACAGGTTAAAAATAGAAGAAAAAGCCTTGTGGGATTTGTTCGAAAAAAGTTGTTATGATGATAGCGGTAATTACTCTCCTATAATTCACGAAATACATAGTTTGATATCTGAAAACTTCGAAAAACTATTTGGATTGACGTTATATGCAGTTAATCCTAATGATGTAAATGATAGACAAATAAAAAGCAAAAAAGAAGTTAGTGAACTTTTTCCGCTATATTCAATTCCTGCTGAAAGGGTTCTTGGTGAAGATGGCACACAGAACAATGGCTCTCTCAGTTCTTTAATTGCGGATTTTTTTGATTTGAGTGAAGATGAGTTATCACCTGATATCGTAAATGAAGTTAAAACACTTCGTGAAGTAATTGAAAAGGCAAATAAAGATGTACAGGAAAATAGCGATAAAATTCTTAGTGGTCTTGTCAACGATGCTATCGGATTTGGTTATCCAAACTCAGAGGAATTGCAACTTGGAGTTACCACAAAATTAAAAATTGATGAACAAATAAAAAATCAAACTAAGCTCTCATATACAGATGGAGAAAATAAAGAAAGTTTGCCAAGCACTCATAATGGTCTTGGTTATAAAAACTTAATAAAGATGGAATTTCTTCTCGTAGCATTTGCTAAAGATGTAGCTAAGCGTGGGGAAGCGTGTATCCCATTATTATTTATTGAAGAACCCGAATCTCATATGCATCCACAAATGCAACATGCCTTTGCTGAATACTTAGAAGATTTTCTTGGAAAAATTTCTAATGTTCACATTCAGACTTTTTTGACATCTCATTCTGCGCATATTGCTAATACAATGGACTTTTCCAAAATCAGATATGCACAAAAAAACAAATCAGGAGTAGTGTATAGAAATCTAAATGTATTTGCATTAGAAAACGCCGATAATATGGATTTTATCAAGAAATATCTTACTTTAAGCCGATGCGATTTATTCTTTGCAGATAAAATTATATTTATAGAAGGAGCATCTGAGCGATTACTACTTCCGGATATGATTGAAAAATGTGACAAAGAAGGGTTATTTGATTCTGTAAAATACAAACTACCCTCACAGTATTATGCTTTAATTGAAATTGGTGGAGCATATGCGTATAAATTTATTCCATTTGCAGATTTTCTTGGTTTACCATGCTTAATTCTGACTGACATAGACTCAATGTTAGATGGCAGAACCAAAGAAGTAGTAAGTAAAGGGAAAACCACTTCGAATGCCACTATAAAATGGTGGATGAGAGAAGCAAAATCTTTACCGCAAAAAAGCAAAGTCAGAATTAAATTGTCCGAAATAATTGCGTTGAAAGATGAACAAAAAACACGAGGAAAATGCCATATTGAATTTCAGACAACAGAAAATGGATTATGTGGTAGGTCTTTAGAAGAATCAATTATTAATGTCAATCGAAAACATTATAAGTTAAATGGAACTGTTACAGAAGATGATTTGAAATTTGATGAAAAAAGCAAAACCGACTTTGCTCTCAACCTTATATGCGATTATCCGAAGTATAAAATTCCTCAATATATTAAAAATGGCTTAGTGTGGCTTAATGAGCAAAAGGTGCTTGAGTAAGGGGGGTTATCAAATGGGCGAAAACATTCAAAAAACTAATTACGATATTGCTAAAGAAGAAGCCGATATTGTAGATAGTCAGATAATTGACATATTAAAACAAGGTTGTAGTTTTCGTGTTGAAGCTGGAGCTGGTTCAGGAAAAACCTATTCCTTAAATCGGGTAATAGAGTGGATTCAAGCAAACAAAATGAGTGAGTTTAATAAGAAGAAGCAAAATGTTATATGTATCACATATACAAATGCAGCAGTAGATGTAATCGCTGAGCGATTACAAGACAATTCATTTATACTTCCTTCGACAATACACTCGTTCGCTTGGAACGCAATTAAACAATATCAAAGTACACTTATTAGATTTATTGAGGAAGATGAAAATTTCCAAACAGACGAAGGCGATTTTTATCAAATTACAGAAGTCAGATATACATTAGGCCATAGATATAAAGAAAGCGGGATACAATATCTTTATCACGATGATGTTTTAAAAATGTTTTGTATGCTTCTTGATAATAAAAAATTTCGCTATGTTTTTGCGGATAAGTTTCCTCTTATATTAATTGATGAGTATCAAGATTCATATAAGCCAATTATAAATAAATTTATCGAATATTTTATTTCAACCAATCAAAAACCTCAATTTGGATTTTTTGGAGATGCTTGGCAAACAATTTATCAATCAAATAATGCCTGCGGATTAATAGAACATGACAATCTTAAAGTAATTAAAAAAGGGTCGAATTTTAGATCAGCTCCAAGAATAGTAAAACTTCTTAATGATATTCGACCAGATTTACCGCAAAAATCAGCAATAGATGATTTTGAAGGTGAGGTTGTTGTTGTTACTTGTGACGACTATAACGGAATCCGCCGAAATGACCGTAATTTCAAATATGAACTACCTGCAGAAGAATTAAAAATTCGATTAGATAATTTGACCTGTTGTATTAAGAATAATGTTCCAAGTGAAGAATCATTAAAGGTGTTAATGATTACGCATAAAGTACTTGCCACACAACAAGGATATGAACATTTGTTGGGTATTATTAATAATGGTTTAAGGGACAAGCAAGATCCTTTTCTTTTATTCTTTATGAACACAGTTGAACCTATATATGAAGCACTTAATACATCAAATATGCAACTTCTTTTCGATACACTTAGCATAAAAAGATACCCTATCACCAAAAAATCAGAAAAGGTGAATTGGAAGGAATTTGAACGGCTATTAGAGAAGACTCGCACTCAAAAGGCTATTGATGTAATTAATGCTGTTATCGACACAAAACTAATTCCAATACCACCACAAATTGACGGATATATTCATTTGTATCATGATGCACCCGAAACATTATATGGCACAAATTCAACAATTCGGGAATTTCTAGATTTGAAATATGAGGAATTTTTGGCTGCTATAAAATTCTTATATCCTGAAGCTGAATTTTCAACTGAACATGGTGTTAAAGGCGAGGAATACGATAATGTAATTTTCGTAATAGGAAAAGGTTGGAATCAATATCAATTTGAAATTTATGCACCAATGATAAATGGATCTGTTTCTATTCCTAATGGAAAGGAATTGTCTTTTGAACGAAATCGAAACCTATTCTATGTTTGCTGTTCAAGACCCAAAAAAAGGTTGATATTTTTTGTTACGATTCCTGTTGAAAATACATTTCGAAATTTTTTATCAACATTAGTCGGTTCAAATAATATTTTCACTTATACTCAATTTATAGATAAATTAAAAGCTAACGAAAATTGATAAAAATTCTTTCTTAAAACAAACAACGAATAACGGCGGCAGGGATTTTACTCTCTGCCGCCGTTTCACTTATGCGTAAATAAGCTCTGTGTTGACAATCTCGGTGGCTCTGCTGCGGATGTTATTCATCCTCCCGACCCACTCCATTTGATTTTCCGCTTTGAGTTGCTCGGTTATGCCTTCATTTTCGGCGAGTTGCTTAATGAGGGTGTTATACATTTCTTTTGCTCTGACATCTACATCGTGGAGATACGAGTTGAGTTTGCCCTGTGTCAGCAAGTTGTAATACATCAGCTTGTGGTTTTCTTTTAGGTACTCTTTATGCCGTTGTCCCCAAATACCAATAGGGTAATTGGTGTCTGCCGAAACAAGGTTTGGCAGATAAACATCACCTACAAGTGTGTAATCAATTCCTGTTTTTTCATCAGTATAATTCTTTTTCATAATTAAAAATTCCTTTCGTGTTTTTTGTTTTTCTTGACTGTTCAATTATCTCATTGACTTTTTCTTTGCCTATCAATTTTTTGAGTAATCTAAAATCCTTCAGCTCCCTTCTAAACTTCAGATTTTCCTGCAAATATCGTGTATTGCTTTGCTTTAATTCATAGTTTTCTCGTTGTAAATAGTCACACTCACTGCTGACAGCTCGATACTTATTTCTGTAATCAATAAATTTTATTAGGTACCGTTTTGCAAATTCTTTTAGCTTTTTGAACAACGGCTCAATGCGGCTTTTGTAGGATTTTGCACTTTCAAGCTTATTCGGTCTGGCAGAAAATTAACGTTATTAAACTCCCATTCAGAGAAAAATTTTCTATCAGTTGCCTGTAATCAAGTTTTCAACTACATTTGTTTTATGACAGCATCCAAACGAATGTTGCTGTTTTTAGCATACCAATATGCAGCCTTTTGGATTTCATCAGCTGTCATATAATTGCCGTGTGCATCCTCTGACATAGGCTCATATACAATACCTGTAACAAAGTGCGAGTCATTATCGGTCTTAACAATTTTTCCGTAAGTAGAGAAATTTGCCTAGCCGTCTGCTGCTTTTGTAATAAGAAACTGCTTTTTATTTGCAGCTTTATCCACCAAAGATACAAAACTGATTTTAGCATCAGTAATAGCGAATGCCTTTTGAATATCCATTGTTTTCACCTCCCTTCGCTAAAATAAAAAAGCGACTGAATAATCAGTCGCTTAGTGCAATCAAAAGATTGCAATAAAAAAAGCCAATATGCTAGTGCATTTGGCTTATTTTTGAAATATTAATTAGTCCTTTAAAAACACACTTACACAATTGTGATTTGAAACAAGTTCCTCAACAATGTATTCCATTTGGTCTGATTTGCTATCATCAAATGAATTAAGAATATCCATAATTTCATCATCAGTCTTCTTATTCAAAATAGCTATCAGTTTCTCTTGAATCTCTATGCATCTCGGGTGCTCTCCTTTAAATCTTTCATCTTTTGATAGATTCCAAATTTCGTTGAGTTCGTCAATTAATACTCTTATTGATTTTTCCATTTCATAACCACCTCGCTTATGTATATATTTTGGTCCAAATCGGGACAAATAGTACTAACTTTGGTAATGTCCTTTGGGTCAAACAATACTCTTACTGCAACTCCATTGTAAACTGCTGTTTTATGGTATCCGTCAACGAGAGGAACATCATTTGAATTAGCAACATAAGTACCTGCTAAATAAATTTCGTCCTCTGTCCAATTATCAGGGAACCACGCTTGAGCATTTGCGTTTCTTTTAATTTTCGTAGCACTACTTGGCACATTGCCAATTCTAACACCATTTGAAAACTCTCCATTGACCTCATAAGGAATACCTAATCTATCACATTCTGCCATTGCAGATGCCGTGTGTCCTCCTGCAGTCATTCTTCCAGTAGGATATTGTTTTGAAGCAGCTTTATAGTCGCCTAAAGTTGAGTGTCTAACCCTGCTTGCAGATACTGTAATTATACCACTATTGTTAAGTTCTTTCAAGGTTTTCTTTACAGTAACCTTTCCTTTAGGAGTGGTAATCGTCTTGAACATTTGACTATCCTTTGTGATTACACCGCTTTCAACAAGCGCCCAACGACTCTTTGAACCGTAATACTTAATTTGCCCGGCTTTAGATTTTTGCTTAACCCAATCTATACGGATTGTTTCTTCATTGATATTGGCTTTGGCTTTATTTTTAGCATCAAGCTCATCTTTCCAATTCTTGTCAATTTCAGCCCGTGCTTCATCCTGCATTTTTTTACGTTCCTTTATAGGAAATCCTAATATATCTTTATTTGGAATACCTAATGACACCATAAAATTATTAGAGCCATAGATATATAAGATGTAGAATACATAGAAATACATTGAAGTTGTAGAGCCAAAATAGAGCCACAAAGCAAAAATAAACCCCGAAAAGTGACTATTAAGCACCTTTCAGGGTTTTTATTCTTTATTCCCACTCTACTGTGCCGGGGGGTTTGGAGGTGATGTCGTAGACAACTCTGTTGACATGCTCAACCTCGTTGGTGATACGGTTTGACACCGTTGCAAGAATGTCGTAAGGTATCTTTGCCCAATCGGCAGTCATAAAATCGTCGGTTGTTACCGCACGGATTGCCACAAGGTTATCGTATGTTCTGTGGTCGCCCATTACGCCAACCGTGTTAACGCCGGGTAGTACGCAGAAAAACTGTGCAAGGTTCTTTTCGTAGCCGTTCTTTGCCATTTCGTCACGGAGTACCCAATCTGCCTCCTGAAGAACCTTAATCTTTTCGGCAGTGATTTCACCGATAATTCTTACACCTAAGCCGGGGCCGGGGAAGGGCTGACGCCACACTAATTCCTTGGGGATACCAAGCTTTTCGCCCACCTTTCTGACCTCATCCTTAAACAGGTCTGCCAGTGGCTCGATAATACCTAAAAATTCCACATCATCGGGAGTCTTTACACGGTTGTGGTGAGTTTTGATAACATCGGCATCGCCCTTACCGCTTTCGATGCAATCGGGATAAATTGTACCCTGGGCAAAATAGCCTAACTCGTCCTGCTTTCTAATCTCATCCCAGAAAACATTGAAAAATTCGGTGCCGATAATCTTCCTTTTCTGCTCCGGGTCGGTAACACCCTTAAGCTTTGACAGGAACAGCTCGCCGCAATTTACACGAACAAAATTCATATCAAAAAGCGAAGTAAATGTTTTTTCAACAAAGTCGCCCTCGTCCTTACGCATAAGGCCCTGGTCAACAAAAACGCAGGTTAGCTGCTTGCCCACCGCACGTGAGAGCAAGCCCGCTGCAACAGAGCTGTCAACACCGCCGGAAAGACCCAGGATAACCTTTTTGTCGCCGATTTGCTTTTTAAGCTTGGCAACGGTATTGTCAATAAAATTATCCATTACCCAATCGCCTGCACAACCGCAGATTTCATAAAGGAAATTGTAAAGCATCTGTGAGCCGAACTGTGAATGTGTAACCTCCGGATGAAACTGAACGGCATAAATATTTTTAGCAGTATTTTGCATTGCCGCACAGGGACAATCATTAGTGGTGCCGATGATTTCATATCCGTCGGGAGCTGTTGCAATATAATCGGTATGGCTCATCCAAACAACTGATTTTTCGTCCACATTCTTGAACAGCTTTGATTTTGTATCGGCGGTAAATTCAATTTTACCGTACTCGCTGACAGGGGCGGTTTTAACCTCGCCGTCACCCATCCAAGCGATAAGCTGACAGCCATAGCAAATACCCAGCACAGGTATGCCCAGATCAAGAATTTCCTTTGTATAATGAGGCGAGCTCATATCGTAAACCGAATTAGGTCCGCCTGTAAAAATGATGCCGCAATAGCCGTTTTCCTTAATAGTATCAATAGGTGTGGTATAGGGTAAAATCTCCGCATAAACCTTATGGTCACGCACACGGCGGGCAATAAGCTGGTTATACTGACCGCCGAAATCAAGAACAAGTATTTTTTCCATATTCGTCCTCCTAAAATGTAAAAAGCTAAAACCGCTTTTACAATGGGATTTAATTATATAAGTATTATATACAATTAATTATTTCTTTTCAAGAGTGTATTCACCAATACTAAAAAAACAAGTCCCTTGCCCAAAGGGTAAAGGACTTCTTTGCCGATTTTGTAAAACGAATTAGGGACAGGCTTGTAGAACTATCAAAAATCAATCCCGAGTATCGTGCGCTTGAAAACAATATCAAAGCCCAGCAAAAGATGCTTGATATGTTTGAAAAATGCCTTGAAAAAGCACAAAAAAATAACACTATCGAAAATGATAGTGTTAAGTATGCAAAAAAAGGTTCTTTTGATGCACAACTTGAGGCGTGGGATAAAATAACTGTAGGTTTTTCGTTTATTGTTGGAAATACTGATGGCGTTTTAGAAAATATAGATTTAGGAAATGGAAAATTTATTGGTAGGAAACAAATTAGATTTGATGCAACAAAGATTAAAAATATCCTCAACAAGCACAATGGAATGAGTATAAATATTTTTAAACGGATACCTGAAATCTTAATAAATCCTGTTGTAGTTGCAAAATCTAACACTTACAGTGATAGAATAGTATTATTAGGTGATGTGTATGATGATAATGAAAAATTAGTTATTGTAGTACTTGAATTAAATCCATCAAGTAGAAGTGGTGAGTCAACATATACAAATATTATAAAAATTGCAACTGCTCAAGGACGTTCACATATTCAAAGTCTATTAAATAATATACTATATGTTGACAGCAACAAAAATAGAGTTAATCAATGGCTGAACGTTAATAGGCTGCAATTGCCGTTACGCAGTACCACAACTAACTCTAAAATTATTATATCCAATTCTAATGAAAATGTCAAGTTTTCGCTAAGAGAACCTGTTGAGCAGAAAAAAGATTTAGTTGCTGTACATAATCTTTCGGAAGAAAAAATGATGAAATCATTATCCTTAGGTGGCTTACCTATGCCTTCTATTGCAATAGCAAAGGCAAAATACGGACATACTGAGTTCGGCAAAATTTCACTTGTCTTTCCGGCTTCGACAATAGACCCTGAAAGGAAATCCAATCAGGTGTATTGAGAATATGCATATACATCTGTATGTTCTAAGGGTCATAAGAGCTTTATTACCGTGCGTTGAATTATGAAAAACTGTGACATTTACAAAAAATATTCATAATTTAAACGCAAAAAATTCGGTGCATTGCCTAAGGAGCAGTGCACCGGATTATTCTTTATTTATATTTAATGTTATAAAGCTTGTCGGGATAATCGGTCATAATACAGTCAGCGCCTATGCTGATAAGGTATTCCATATCCTCCTCATCGTTTACAGTCCAATACTGAACCGCCATATT
>JBJFHX010000078.1:0-15903 GCA_051893995.1 Ruminococcus sp. | reverse complement strand
TACATCGCAAACATATAAATTATATACTGAAACTCGCATTATATCAAGCCGTTTACAGAAAATTATTGACTTTTGCCTTTATTTATTTTATTATTAGTACTGCGAGTGCGTTGAACAGCTGCGGGCAAAGTCCGAAAGGCTTTGTGCGAGGAAAGTCCGGGCTTCACAGAGCAAAAATAACGGCTAACGGCCGCCGGAGGCGACTCCAGGGATAGTGCAACAGAAAATTACCGCCGATTTATCGGTAAGGATGGAAAGGTGAGGTAAGAGCTCACCGGAGACAGGGAGACCTGTCTGCCGTGTAAACCCTATTTGAAGCAACACCGTGGTAGGACATATACGCTTGCTCGGCGTGTCCTTAGGAGGTGGCATCGAGCAGCTTCGGCAACGGGCTGCCAAGATAGATGGCTGTTCACGACAGAACCCGGCTTACAGACGCAGTCGCACAAAAGCACCTTGTAACTGAATTCGGTTACAGGGTGCTTTTGTATTATTTATTGTTTTTATTAATGATTTCTTCGGCGCACTTTATTCCGTCAACTGCGGCTGAAATGATTCCTCCTGCGTAGCCTGCACCCTCACCGCAGGGATACAGACCTTTAATCTTTATGCTTTCAAGCGTTTCGCTGTTTCGTAAAATACGTATAGGGGAGGAGCTTCTTGTTTCAACTCCCGTTAATACTGCGTCACCGTTGTCAAAACCGCTTAGCTTTCTGCCCATATCCTTAATACCTTGCTTCATTGATGCAGAAACAAATTCGGGAAGAATAGTGTTTAAATCATTCAACTCATAATCGGGGCAGATACTTGGCTTCACTTCACCTATGTGATTGCTTTTGGTGTTGTTAATAAAATCCTCAACCCTTTGAACAGGAGCACTGTAGTTACCTCCGCCAAGCTCAAATGCTTTCTTTTCAAGCTCACGCTGAAAGTACATTCCTGCAAGAGGACTGTCAGATTTAAAGTCCTCAGGCGATACTCCCACAAGCAAAGCTGAGTTTGAATTAATTTCATTTCTTGCAAATTCGCTCATACCGTTTGTGACAAGCATATTTTCTTCGCTTGATGCATTAACAACCTTTCCGCCGGGGCACATACAAAACGTATAAACGCCTCTTCCGTTTGGTAAATGCGTGTTCAGCTTGTAGCTTGCAGCACCGAGATTTTTATTTCCTGCAAATTTTCCGTATTGTGAAAAATCAATTTTTTCACGCAGATGCTCAATTCTCGCACCGACTGAAAATGACTTTGCCTCAATCGGAATACCCTTGTCAAAGAGCATTTCAAACGTATCTCTCGCACTGTGGCCGATTGCAAGAATAATATTGTCACTTTCAATTACTTCTGTTTTGTCTTGCTTTTCTACAACAGCACCGGTAATATTTCCGTCTTTTACGTTAAATCCTGTAAGCTTTGTTTCAAAAAGGACAGTACCACCGAGCGCAATAATTTCTTCTCTTATGCTTTTTACTGTGATTTTCAGATTATCTGTACCGATATGCGGCTTAGCGTTGTAAAGAATTTCGTCGGGTGCGCCGTGCTTAACAAATTCTTCAAGCACTTTTCTCTGGCGTACGTCTTTAGTTCCTGTATTAAGCTTTCCGTCAGAGAATGTTCCTGCACCGCCCTCGCCGAATTGAACGTTTGATGAGGTGTCAAGTTTTCCGGTAAGCCAGAATTTCTGCACATCATCGTGACGTCTGTCTACGTCACGTCCACGCTCAATTAAAATCGGTTTTGCTCCGCTCTGTGCAAGTATTAGTGCAGCAAAAAGTCCTGCAGGTCCCATTCCGACAACAACTGGTGAAACTCCGCTTTTCCATTCTTTTATTTCATATTTATACGGAGTAACTTTAACGGCATTTTTACATTTTTTCAGAACAGCGTTTTCATTAATATTCAGCTCAATATCAATTGAACATAAAAAGTAAATGTTATCTTTTTTTCTTGCGTCAACGGAACGCCTGAAAATTGACACCGACTTAATTGCATTTTTGTCAATACGAAGTTCTTTAGCTGCTTTTTTACAGATTATTTCATCACTGTAATCAAGGGGAATATGAACATTGTTAATTCTGATCATAAATTTTCACCTGCCGTTAGTCCGCTTGCAAAAGCAAAATGCAGATTATATCCACCGCATTCTCCGCAAAGGTCAATCGCTTCACCGCAAATGTAAAGATTCTTAACAATTTTACTTTGCATAGTTTTCTCGTCAATTTCACGTCCGTTCACACCGCCAAGAGCGCACTGTGCCTGTTCAAATCCGCAGTTTTCAATTACGGGAAAATGCAAATTTTTAATTGTACATACTATGTTTTCAATTTCGATTTCTGCAAGTGAATTGCATTTTCTTGAAAAGTCAGTAATTTTGCTTTCCTTAAGCACAGCCTGTCCGAGCCTTTTTTGAAAAATACCTGTTAAAAGATTATCAATTGACAGATTTGAAAAAAGATTTTTATTATTGTAAATCAATGCTCTTAATTCTTCAACAGAAATATCGGGAAGTAAATCAAGAGAAATCAAGTAATCCTTTTTAGTATAAAGCGAAAGATTAAAGATACAGATTCCCGAAAGAGAATTATCATTAAACTGAACTTCTCCGATTTCTTCTTTAACAGTTTTAGCGTTATTGTCAAAAAGCACTGCTTTAGCAGTTGCTCTGATACCTTTAAGCGACTTAATAATATCTGAATTAACCTTAACTGGGCATAGAGCAGGGGAGAAGGGAACAAAGCTGTGACCAAAATTTTTAAGATAATCAGCAGAGCTTGAATTACCGCCGAGCTTTGGTGCAGCTTTTGAGCCGTTAGCAATTACCAGTTTGTTTGAAATAAACTCATTATCATCGGTTTTAACTGAAAAACTGCCGTTATTTCTTTTAATACTTCTTATATTCTCACCACAGAAGATTTCAACATTCAGCCTAACACATGCAAATCTGAGCACATCAAGCACAGCACTCGCCTGTTTGCACTGTGGATAGTAACGTCCCTCATTATCACAAAAGGTGAGCAGACCGAGCTTATTAAAAATGTCAAGCAATCTTTGTGTATCATATTTTTCAAAAACAGCTTTGCTTTGATTCTTAAACGAGCCGCAGTATTTTTCAGCAGTGATATTATTATGAGTCAGATTACATCTGCCGTTGCCCGTTGAAAGCAGTTTTTTGCCGACTCTGTCATTTTTTTCAATTATTGCCACGGAAATATTTTTATTTTTCTGCTTTGCACTTACAGCGCACGTCAACCCCGATGCACCGCCGCCGATAATTACAACGTCAAAATTGTTTGATTTTTGCATAATCCCTCCTAAAAAACAAGGGCAGCAAAAGCCGCCCAAAATATTATTTTATGATTTCGGTGCAAAGAGGAAACTGATTCCGCCGAATACTCCCATACTTGCCAGAGCCATAATAACGCCTGCAATAAGCACACCGAGCATAACAGCGATTACGCTCTTTTTGAATCCCATATCAAGAAAGCTTGCGGCAAGTGTTCCTGTCCATGCACCAGTTCCGGGAATCGGAATGCCTACAAACAGCATAAGAGCAATGAAAAGACCTCTGCCTGCTTTTGCCTGAAGCTTTTTGCCGCCTTTTTCACCTTTTTCAATGCAAAAAGTAAAGAATTTTCCTATATACTTTTTGTCCTTACCCCAGATAAGTACCTTTCTTGCAAAAAAGTAAATAATCGGTACGGGAAGCATATTGCCGATTATGCAGATTATATATGATACTACAGGGTCAAGTCCCATACCAACAGCTACGGGAATAGCACCTCTGAGTTCAATAATCGGAATCATAGAGATTAAAAACACAATTAAGTAATTAAGAAACATAATAACTCCTTTACAAATGCTTTTAAATAAAATTACAAATATTGCAAAACAAGGTTAAGTATAACAGAAAACTAATGATTTTTCAATACTAAAAGAATATAAAACTCTATATTTTAACCCCCCTCTTTATCAACTAATTTATACATATTGATAAATTAATCATACCTGCATTGACATTATATTTATTTACTGTAAAATATACAGAGGAGTGGTGATATGAAAAAGAGTCAGTCTTCCATACGTTTTCGTGTTATTGTTTTCATTCTCACAGTAGGAATGATTGCGTTTGCTTTTATTCATTCTTCAATGCCTGCTGACGTGTCAGGTGAAGAAAGCGAAAGCGTAATGGACTTTTTGCAGTATATATTGAATGCTTTAGGTTTTAGTGCAGAGCTTACAGACCATATTGTGCGAAAAGCGGCGCATTTTGCCGAGTACACGGCAATCGGTATGCTGCTTGTAAGCTGTGCCTATTCATTCTCAAGAACAAAACCGTACAGATATTATTCTCAGATTCTTCTTACAGGACTTGCAACAGCTGTTATCGACGAGACTATTCAGCTGAATGTTGAAGGCAGATCGGGACAGATAACTGACGTGTTGCTTGACTTTTCGGGAGTAATTACCGGTGCGGTTGTTATGCTTATATTTTATATGATATATCGAAAAATAAGGAAAATAAGGTGATTTTTCGGCAGATTACAGAAATGTATTTCTGCCTTTTTAGTGTGAAGGAGAGATAGGAAGATGGAAAAAACAGTGGAAGTAAAAAATAAAGAAATAAAGACCGAAAACAAAATGGGCACTATGCCTATGACAAAGCTGATACTGACAATGTCACTGCCTGCGATTTTTTCAATGACAATTCAGGCTATGTATAACGTAGTTGACAGTATCTTCATCGGTCAGTACGATTTAAACGGACTTACTGCAATGTCATTTGCTTTTCCTCTGCAAATGCTGCTTATTGCCGTAGCAGTAGGTACAGCTGTTGGCGTAAACTCGCTTGTTTCGAGAAAGCTCGGCGAGAAAAACTTCAAGGAGGCAGATTCAGCAGCTACTCACGGGCTTCTGACTTGTATTGTAAGCTATCTGTTTTTCCTTATTCTTGGTTTATTTGTTTCAACACCTTTTATGAACGCCTACAGCAATAATCCGCAAATTGTAGAATACGGCGTTCAGTATCTCACAATAGTACTTTGCTTTTCGTTCTTTTCAATTGTTCAGGTAATGGTTGAAAAAACCTTGCAGGCTACGGGAAATATGATATTTCCAATGCTTTTTCAGCTTGTCGGTGCAGCAGTAAACATAATTTTTGACCCGCTTTTGATTTTCGGAATCGGATTTTTCCCGGAGCTTGGCGTCAGAGGTGCGGCAATTGCTACGGTTTTCGGACAATTCTGCGGAATGTTGTTTTCCGTAATTGTTCTTTTCTGCAAGAAACACGAGGTCAAGATTTCATTTAAAAACTTCAGAATCAATTTTTCAACGCTAAAAAATATCTATGCAGTCGGACTCCCGTCAATTATTATGCAGTCAATCGGCTCAATTATGATAATCGGGCTCAACGCAATTTTAGCTGCGTCAGAAGCGTCTGTTACCGTTCTCGGAATTTACTATAAGCTGCAAAGCTTTGTGTTTATGCCTTGTTTCGGACTCAATCAGGGCGTTATGCCAATTATCGGATATAATTACGGAGCACGAAATAAAAAGCGTTTGTATTCTGCACTAAAGCATGGAATAGTTATTGCCGTTATTATAATGACGATAGGAACAGTGCTAATGTGGACAATTCCCGATGTTCTTATCTCTATGTTCGGTGGAACAGAGGAGATTATGAGCATTGGTGTTCCTGCTTTCAGAATAATAAGTTTATGCTTTATTCCGGCGGCAGCAGGTGTATTATTTACAACACTTTTTCAGGCTGTCGGAAAGGGAATACGCAGTCTGCTTATGTCGTTCTGCCGTCAGCTTGTTTTGATTTTGCCTATAGCATATTTTATTTCAATAGTATTTGATTTGTCAGCAGTATGGTATGCTTTTCCGATAGCAGAGCTTGGCTCACTTATGCTTGCAATAGGATTTTTCATTAATCTTGTAAAAGGTGATTTTAAAAGACTTGGTTAAATTTGTCCGCCTCAACGCATATATTGTGTTGAGGTGATTATTTTGAATGAAGAAAACAGAAATTCTATTACATATGACGAGGGTTGGGAATCCGTTACAAATTGCGAGTATCCCGTTGTCGGTTCTGCAAATCTTGAAGAAAATGTAAAACAAAAAACTCCGAAAAAGAAAGACAATTCACCCAAACAGCTCCTTATCACAATTCAGCTTATTGTCTGTATTCTAATCGCACTTGCAGCCCTTGTGATTAAAACAATCGGCGGAGATGTCTATGCAGCAACACGTGAGATGTATTATTCAAGCCTTAATAACTCAGCAATCTTTGATAATTCGGATAATTTTGATTTAAACAAGCTTTTCGGTTCTGCCACTCAAGATGAAATTCAGAATACATAAAACTGAAATTACAGTTTCCTATCTCATAATCTGTATTGCCTCGGTTTGTATCATTGCAGAAATTTTCGACAGCTTTTTATACTGCCTTTTTGCAATAATAATCCACGAAGCAGGGCATATTGTTCTGATGTGCATTTTCGGATTTGCACCTGAAAAAATTAAAATTTCGCTGTTTGAGATCTCTATTAATGACAGAAAAAGGCAGGAAAGAAGCTTTATACAAAATTTTCTTATAATTTTTTTCGGACCTTTTTCTAATTTTATTTGTTTTATTCTCTTTTATCTGCTATACTTAATAGGTAATGATTTTTTTCTTTATTCTGCGGCGGCAAATCTCTCTGTGGGACTGTTCAATATTCTGCCTGTTATGTCGCTTGACGGCGGACAGCTTTTGTATCTGATTCTCAGCAGATTTTTCAGCGATACGGTTTCACAAAGAATTGTAAATGTAATTACGTTTATAATTATTTTTCCGCTTGCATTTTTCGGATTTATTCTGCTGTTTAATTCGAAATACAACTTTTCACTGCTTATTGTATGTACATACCTTGTCTTTTCTTTGATTTGCAGGAACAACAAGTATTATTAGTACAAAATAAGGTGAGAATAAATAAAGGAATGAAAACAACCGGAGGTATTATATGGTAAGCAAGGAAGTTGAAAAACTCCTTTTAAAGGTTCAGAAGCCCGGACGGTATGTCGGCGGTGAGCTAAACGAGGTAATTAAGGATAAAAACAGCGTAGACGTTCGTTTTGCGTTCTGTTTTCCTGATACTTATGAGGTAGGAATGTCGCACCTCGGAATGAAAATTCTCTACAGTCAGTTCAATAAAGAGGATTACATCTGGTGCGAGCGTGTGTTTGCTCCGTGGGTTGATATGGAGGAGGAAATGATTAAGCACAACATTCCTCTTTATGCGCTTGAAAGCGGCGACCCTGTGTCGGATTTTGATTTTATCGGATTCACATTACAATACGAGCTGAGCTTTACAAATATGCTTAATATGCTCAAACTTGCAAATGTTCCTATTAAAAGTGTAGACCGTAAGGAGTTAAAACAGATTGTAGTTGCAGGCGGTCCGTGTGCCTGTAATCCTGAGCCGATAGCTGACTTTGTTGACCTTTTCTTTATCGGCGAGGGTGAAGAGGTTGACCTTGAAGTAATTAATCTTTTCAGACAATGCCGCAAAGAGGGAAAAAGCAAGGCTGAATTTTTACAGCTTTGTTCTCACATTGAGGGCGTGTATGTGCCTTCGCTTTATGACGTTACCTATAATGACAACGGAACAATCAAGAGCTTTGAGCCAAAGGGTGACGCTCCCTCTGTAATTCATAAAAGGCTTATCAAGGATATGGACAATTGCTTCTATCCCGACAATTTTGTTGTTCCGCTCGTTGAAATAGTACACGACAGAGCCGTTCAAGAAATTTTCAGAGGTTGTATAAGAGGCTGCCGATTCTGTCAGGCAGGCTTTATTTACCGTCCCGTTCGTGAGAAATCTCCTGAAACAATCAATGCACAGTGCAAGGCACTTTGCGAGAATACAGGCTATGACGAGGTTTCTTTGTCCTCATTAAGCTCAAGCGACTACAGTCAGATTGTACCCTTGCTTGAAAAGCTTAATGAATGGAGCAAAGAAGAAAAGGTCAGCATTTCTCTGCCGTCCTTGCGTGTTGACGGCTTTACCGACGATATAATGAACAAAATCAAGACTGTTCGTAAAAGCGGACTTACCTTTGCCCCTGAAGCAGGCAGTCAGCGTATGCGTGACGTAATCAATAAAAACGTTCGTGAAGAAGAATTGCTTGCAACCTGTGCAACTGCTTTTGAAGGCGGCTGGACAACCGTTAAGCTTTATTTTATGATAGGACTTCCTACCGAAACAATGAAGGACGTAGAAGCTATTGCAAAGCTCGGACAGGCTGTTGTTGATACCTACTACAAATGCCCGAACAAGCCAAAGGGCAAGTCTGTAAGAGTTACTGTTTCTGCTTCTTCCTTTGTGCCAAAGCCGTTTACACCTTTTCAGTGGGAGCCGCAGGATACTATACCTGTTCTCCACGAAAAGCAGGTTCACATTAAGGAAAGCATTTCTACAAAGAAAATACAGTTCAATTACCACGATGCCGACACAAGCTACCTTGAGGCTGTGTTTGCAAGAGGCGACAGAAAGCTCTGCAAGGTTATGGAGCTTGCCTGTGAGAGAGGCTTCCACTTTGACGGTTGGAATGATTGTTTCAGCCTTGAAAAATGGCTTGAGCTATTCGACGAATGCGGAATTGACCCTGCTTTTTATGCAAACCGCAGACGTTCTTTTGATGAAATTCTCCCTTGGGACCACATTGACTATGGGGTAACAAAGGATTATCTTATAAAAGAGTGTAAGAAAGCGTATGAAAATACAACAACGCCGCATTGCAGACTTAAATGCAACAACTGCGGCGCAGCAAAGTACAGGGAGGGAGTATGCTTTGAAAAGCGTAAGAATCTGGTTTAAAAAGGATTTTGAGTGCAGATATATTTCTCACCTCGACTTAAACCGCTGTATGCTTCGTGCACTTCACAAAAGCAAATTGTCAATCTGGCACACCGAGGGCTTTAATCCTCATCCGTTTGCAACCTTTCCTTTACCGCTGTCACTTGGCTTCAGAGGTATAAACGAGTGTATGGATGTTAAACTTGAAGATGATAATTATTCTTTTGAAGAAATAATTGCAAAGCTAAATGAATGTCTGCCAAGAGGTATTCAGGTTTTTGACGTTACAGAGCCTGTTATGAAAGCAGGAAAAATCGCTTTTGCAGAATTTTCTATAAAACTCAGCAGTGAAAGTAAAAATACAACAGTAATTTCCGAAAAGCTTTCGGAATTTTTCTCGCTTGATAAAATTGAAATTGAAAAAAAATCCAAAAAGGGCTTAAAAACCATTGACATAAAACAGGGCATAAAGAGCTTTGAAATTAAAGAAAAGTTTGATTTTGTTCTTCTGGATGTAATTTTGTCGGCAGGCAGCAGTGATAATGTTAACCCCAATCTGCTTGTTACGGCATTTGAAGACTTTTCGAAATTATCTGTTGATGCGGATATTACAAGAATTGATTTATATAATTCTGATATGGAATTATTTAGATAGGTGATAATATGTTTGAATTTACAATCAGAGAAAATGCACTTTTAAATGAATTTATGGATTTGTTTGCCGACTATGTGAATAAGGCATACAAATTCACAATGAGCTATATTTCAAATCCCATTCTTGCAGATATTCGTGAAAACGAAAGACTGATACTCATTGTCATCAATAAATCGGTATTTCAGAATTTATACAGCTTTATTAAGCTTAATGATAGCAATATGCAGTTTGCGGCTTTTTCGTGTCTTGAAGGAGCTGTGAATTCTATGAGATTATATCAGGTGCTTTCTTTAAATCCCGATTATATGTATGATTATATAACAAATTCTGAGTTTTCGCTTGACAAGTGCGAGCTTGAACTGCTTGAAAAACAGGAAAAGTATGAAAATAACGAAGAATTTTCTTTAAGAGAATTTGCAAAGGGATTACATAAGATGAACACCTTTGAATTTAAAAATTCTTCAATTTCCACCCAGCTTGTAGACAACAGCGTTTATCTTGGACTTTCCTGCGGAAAAACAGTAAGCGATGACCTGCAAAATGAAGTAAGAAAAAATCTTGTGGGTGCTTATCTTTCATTACAAAAACATACAAAAATGTTCTTCAACGGCGGCATTGATAACGAGCTTGAAGAAACAGAGGATAATATCTATGCAAAGTTTATTGAATATATAAAGAAGTTTTCTTAAACTTTTCAGAATATTCACTTTCTTTTATTTTAAACATCATATTCTTGTCACATTAAGACTTTATTATATAATCACAGTAAAGATAAAGAACAGACAACAAGAACTGATTTTTTCACTTAATAATAAGTTGCTCCGATACGGTCGAGCTGTAGATCTGATAATATAAATCTGTCTGCCCGAATTGCGTGTCGAGGCACTCGACTTTTCATAGATTTTCCTCTCAAAATTGTCAAAACGACATCAAAGAAGGCCGACGAACGTCGGTCTTTATTTGATTGGAGGATATAATGCAATATTATTCTTTAAATGAATATTTAAAAAGTATATTCGGTGAAAAAGTTTATAAAATTTCTCTGAACGGCGGTATGACCTGTCCGAACAGGGACGGAACATTAAGTACTAAAGGCTGTATTTTTTGCAGTAAAGGCGGTTCGGGAGAATTTTCTGCCGATAAGTTGCTTTCAGTAACTGAGCAGATTGAGCAGGCAAAGCAGAGAATTAAAGCAAAAACCGACTGCAAACGCTTTATAGCCTACTTTCAGCCTTTTACAAATACTTATGCTGATGTTTCGTATTTACGCAGTATTTTTTATGAAGCAATAGAAAATTCCGATATTGCAGTGCTTTCAATTGCAACACGTCCCGATTGTCTTGGAAAAGACGTTTTAAAGCTTATAGATGAGCTTAATAGAATAAAGCCTGTCTGGATTGAACTCGGTTTACAGACGATACATAAGAAAACTGCTGACTATATAAGGCGTTGTTATGAGCTTGAAGTATATGATAAAGCCGTAAAAAATCTCAAAGAAATCGGTGTTACCGTTGTTACGCATATAATACTCGGTTTGCCTTTTGAAACAAAAGAAATGATGCTTGAGAGCGTAAAATATGCAGGGGAGAGAAGCGACGGAATAAAATTACAGCTCCTCCACGTTCTTAAAGATACCGATTTACTGACTGATTACAACAGAGGATTATTCAAAACTATGTCAATGGACGAATACATAGACATCCTCTGCGACAGTATAGAGATTCTGCCGAAAAATGTCGTAGTTCACCGTTTAACCGGTGACGGTGATAAAAAGCTCCTTGTTGCACCGTTATGGAGCGCCGATAAAAAGCGGGTTCTCAATTCAATTAATAAGGCTTTAAGTGAGCGAAATATTGTTCAGGGCAGTAAGTATAATCATAACTAAAAACAGCTCCGATTATTCATCGGGGCTGTCTTTGCGTTTATTTATGTTTGATTTAACGCGTTTGAAAATATTATATGCAAGCATTACTGCGGCAATAAGTGATGCACCAATTGCAATTCCTACAATCAGCAATCTCGTATTGGGATTATCAAAAGAATTAAGCACTCCTATTTCATCATATGTAGATACAGTAGTTGTTTCCTCTGCCTTTTCTCGTTCACTTTTAGTGTTGCTTGAGTCGCTATTACCAGATTTATCGGTACTGCTTTTGCTTGAACTGTCGTTGCCTGATTTTGAATTGACGGTGATTTTTGCAGAAGTACATATTCCTGCGTCAATTGAATTAATATCTGAGTCAACGCAGTCGCTTACATAGAAATCAATATAGCCGCTGCCTGACTTGACGGATTTAAAAGTCAGTGTAAAAATACTTGTGCCGTTATTAATATCAACACCGTCAGTATTCAGAAAAACAAGCTTTACCTTGTCATCAAGCTTATTAAAGGTTATTTTTGAGGCTTCATCACTGACCTTTGCACTTCGAAATTCAAACATATTCTTATCGTAAGTAAATTCAAAGCTTGCAGCACTCAGCTTTTTGTCGCAGTCGGCAGTCATTGATATTGTAAACAGCCTGTTATTATCAGTACTGCAATCGTTTAGTGTAAAGTCGACTTTTGTTGCAGAAAATACGGTAACAAGTGAACAGCAAATTAATAAAACAGCAATTGTAACCAAAATAATGAATCTGAAAAAATTTCTTCTGAATTTACGCATAATAAATCCTTATACAGTAATTTTGTTGTTCTTTGCAAACCAGACATTTTTTACACTGAATTCTTTGCCGTTTAAATATTCAAGACTACCAGCATTATCACAGAAATTAAATCTGATTTTGTAGCTGTAAAGAGCCTGATACTTAAAAAGGCTTTTAGATTTATCGGCAAAGCCGTATTTTGTGTCACCTGCAAGCGGATGACCGATTGACGCCATATGAGCTCTTATCTGATGTGTTCTGCCGGTAAGCAGTTCCACTTCAACAAGGCTGTATTTCCCGTTAAAATCAAGCACCTTATATTTTGTTTTGATTTCCTTAGAATTTTCGACCTCTTTTTTATGAACAGTAACCTTGTTTTTACTCTCATTTTTTGTGATATATCCGTGCAGAGTGTCGCTTTCCTTGTCAGGCTTTCCGCATACAAGGCAGAGATAATATTTTTCAAGCTCTCTCGTTTTCATTTTTTGATTAAGAATACGCAGACTTTCAGCATTTTTTGCCGCAATTACAATTCCTCCTGTGTTCCTGTCAATCCTGTTTACAAGGGCGGGAGAGAAGGCTTTTTCTTCATCAGGGTTGTATTCGCCTTTCTCATAAAGATAGTGCTGAACTCTTGCAACAAGTGAATCAAAATGATAACTCTTGTCGGGATGAACAATAACTCCCGGCTTTTTATCAATGAGAATAAGGTTGTCGTCCTCGTATACAATATCAAATCTGGCAGGAGCTTTCAGAAAATCATAATTCTTTTCTTCGGCAGCTTCAAAAAATTCGTCCTTTATGTAAAACGTCAGTATGTCGCCCTCGTTAAGCATTGCAGAAATCTCGCACTTTTTGCCGTTTAGCTTGATGCATTTTTTACGAATATACTTATACATCAGCGTTTTTGGCATAGTCTTAAAGTGCTTCTGCAAAAACTTATCAAGGCGCTGATTAGCGTCGTTTTTCTTAATTTCAAGAGTTCTCATAATTACCTCCGCATATATTTATAATTTTAGAATAAAACTATTAAAATTTCAAGACGTATAATCACACAAATAAGAATTTTGTATACACTGTTAAAGGGTGATACGGTGAATTGCTACAGACAAAGAGTTAAATCGGCAGTATTTTTTGGCTTAGGCTTGCTTGTTGCAACATTGTTGCCATGCGAATGGGTGCTGATTGTAGCAGCCGCGGCACTGGTAATAGTAAGCATATCTTGTGTACGGAGGTAAGTTTATGAAAGTTGTACTTATTGAAAGACCCAAATTTATATCTGCATTTCTCAGAAGAATTTTCAGAATTAAAAAAGAACAGCAGTCAATTTGATTATTATAATTCCTGTATGTGAAAATTGACAAAATAATCCAGTGTAAGATGTGCATAGTGCCAAAATACTATGCACATCTTATTTTTATGTTGTCTTTTTACTTAAAAGATTATATAATTATATTATTGTGCAGTTATTTGTGAAATAATTGTAAAAATTTTAGGAGGTTAATTGACAATGAAAAGCACAAGAAAAGTTATAAGCATTCTTCTCACGGTATTAATGCTTATATCATGCGTTTCTGTATCCTTTACGGTAAACGCTTCAACAGGTACGTTGTGTGACAAGTACGCAACGAATCCGCAGGGAAAAGTCGGAGTGAAAAAGACAATTACTATTGACGGCAGTTTCAGTGATTGGTCCTCCGATATGCTCATTGCTCAGGGTGCAGCCTGGGACGTGGCAAACCACTACAAGGGAGGACACGAAAACTGTGTTCTCGATACATACGCACTCTATGCCGCATGGGATAATGATAATCTCTATGTTGCATGGCAGATGGTAAACACAACCGATACATGGGCAAGAGAAGGCGACGGTCCTCTTTCCGACGGCGGACGTGTTCTTGATGTTCCGCTTATTCTTGCACTGAGTGTTGACCCTTCAAGCACATCAATGTCTAATAAGAACACAAGCGGCGGTCCTATCTGGGGACAGAAAATGGGTCTTACCTTCAATCAGCACGTTGACCACCTTTTGTATATGAGCGGTAAGGTTGGCAACGGTACTCCCGGTATGTTCACTGCTGTTGACTCTCAGGGTAATACAAACTATACTAACGGTCTGAAAACTTTCAGTGCTAACGGTATTGAATACAAAATGGCAGAGGGCAATGTTTGCGATTCAATCTGGGGTTTGAATTATTCAGAAGATACTTCTGACGTATATTCAAACGATGCTGACTGGGTAGATTACAAAACCTTTGTCGGTTCAAGCGGCTCTCATAATACAAAATATGACTCGTTCTATGAGATTAAAATTCCGCTTTCAACACTCGGAATTGATTCAAGCTATATCGAAAACAACGGTATCGGTGCAATGGTAGTAGCTACAAGAGGCGAGTCAGGTCTTGATTGTATTCCTTTTGATGATACTATGCTTGATAACGCAACAGGCTCTTACGGCAGTGATGCAAGCACATCTCACGAAAAGGACGATGAGGACGTTATCACTTCTTCATTTGCAAGAATCGGTAGTTTAAGCGGCGACACTCCTGTTACACAGCCGACAACAGCAAACAATACTACTCAGCCAACAACAGCTAAGCCTACTACACAGCCGACAACTGCAAAAACAACAACTGCTCCCGTATCTGACACTCTTACGGTAAATGCAAAATCAAATCTCTTTGCAACAAACTCGGTAAAGGCTGATAGCAACGCCAATACTGTTACTGTTACATACAATCTTCAGTCTTCAATGGAGCTTGTAAACGGTCAGTGGTCACTTTCATATGACAGCTCTAAGTTAAAGCTTGTTTCTTCCTCAAGCAGTATAATGCCTAATGTTTCGAACGGCGTGGTAAATTGTAAAGACGGAATTATCAAGGGTAACTTTACAAACGTAACAGATCTTTACGACTTTACTTCTTCAAAGCCTTTAGTTCAGGCTACCTTTGAAATTACAGGCAGCGGTTCTACAGACGTAACTCTTGACGTTCAGGAGCTTTCTGTAGGATACAAATCCAACAACTCTCTTGTTTATAAAAATGCTGTTGTCAACAGTGTAAAGCAGGATCTTTCAGCTGTGTCCGGCTTCGAATCTTCGTCAATCACAGGTTCAGCAACTGCTGTTACAGACGTTCAGCCCACAACAGTTACACCGACACAGGCAACTACTGTTAAGCCTACTCAGGCTACAACACAGGCAACTACCGCTAAACCTACACAGGCAACTACAACAGCTTCATCTCTTACAGTAAATGCTACTTCAAACTTCTTCCCGGCAGTTTCAAAGACATATTCTGAAAGTGAAAAGCAGGTAACTGTTTCGTATAAGCTCTCATCTTCTATGGAACTCGTTAATTCCGAGTGGACATTATCATATGATACTTCAAAGCTTGCATTTAATTCTACAAATTACAGACAGTTAATGCCTAATGTTTCTTCGCCTATAATCAATGAGAATACAAAGGGAAAGATTAAAGGTAACTTTACAACGCTTTCTTTTGCTGATTTCACAAGCGAGTCTGATTTTGTTACAATTACCTTTGACGTAATCGGTACAGGTACTACTGACGTTGATTTGTTTGTAAACATCCTCGGAATTGCATATGACGGTGCCGACGATTCACCTGTTATTGCTTATTTAGTGGATTTCGGCGAGATTAAAAACGTTACTTCAATTTCAGGCTTTGAAAATGAGAAATATACTGTTAGAACAGTACTCGGTCCGGAAGCAGTTCCTACCACTGTTCCTGTTACTACAAAGCCA
>JBJFHX010000077.1:0-16169 GCA_051893995.1 Ruminococcus sp. | reverse complement strand
TATTTATATGAAAGCGTAACCGAGTATGACATTGACAACATAAAGCGTTACGATATGAACTTAGGCGGTGCAAATACTCTTGTTTTGTCGGGGTATGACGGCGAGAAAATCCGTGTTCGCCTTGCGTCAAACACGCTTGCAACACTCCAGAGCGATTTCAAGGTGAAGATTGACGACAGCAAAAATCACATTGACGTTGACATCAGTCGCAAAAACGGTATGACCGAGGCAGACGCAAAAGAGCAGGTTATGATTTTCGTTCAGCTCCCGAATCAGTACATTGACAGAATTGAAGCCTCAATAAATGCAGGAAAAATTGAGGTCAGGAATCTCAACTGTGAAAATCTTGAGCTTGAAACAAAAACACATAATGTTGAACTTGACGGCTTTGTCGGTACGCTTGAGATTGACTGCAACCTTGATATGGACATTGTGTGCAACAGCTTAAGCGGTTCGGTTGAAATCAATCAGATTTCGGCAACCTCGAGAATCTGCGTTCCCGAAAATGCAGAATTTACTGCTGTCAAAAAGGGAATCGGCACAAGCATTTCATATGAAAAGGACGGCAAAAAGTCTGACGATTTCAGCGTTGACGGTGCAGAGAATGTTATAGAGCTCAACGGAATGAAGAGCGAGCTTGTAATTTACACAAAATGAGGAGAAAATATGAGGATAGAAACAGAAAGGTTGATAATTGCCGAGTTTGATATGAGTATGGCTAATAGCGTTCATCTCAATTCGCTCGACGAGGACAACCGCCGTTTTGTGCCCGACGAGGTTTTTGAAACGGTTGAAGAAGCGGCAGAAACTGTAGAATTTCTGATGAATTGCTACAAAACAGGCAACGGTCCGCTTGTGTATCCCGTTTTGCTGAAGGACGGCACGAATATCGGGTATGTTCAGGCTGTACCGTTCGAGAACGGAACGTGGGAAATCGGCTACCATATCGGTGCAGACTACACCAAAAAAGGTTATGCAACCGAGGCGGTAAAGGCGTTTCTGCCTGTAATTATGAAACAGCTTGATTTAAATGAAATGACAGGCGTTTGCCTTGCAGATAACCTTGCCTCGGCAAAGGTTATGGAGCGTTGCGGTTTTGTAAAGACATTCGAGGGAGTAGGCAACTATCAGGGCGAGCAACGCAGGATTTGCAGGTATATCTTCAATCATTGCTGATTTCAATTAACATATCATCATAACAATAATATATTGACTTTTTTTCTCAGTAAATATATAATAGCAATAAAATAAAAGATTTTACCAAGAATTGAAGGGTGTAGAATTTATGAAGAAATTTAAAAAAGTAATTTCTGTAATTATTGCGGTTGTTATGGTTGTCAGTGTATTTTCGGCTTTGCCGTTGAATGCAAATGCTGTCGGAAATATCTTAAGAAAAGCTCCCACGTTCGTATCAGGTGATTATCAGTACGAAGTGCGTGATGACGGTACGGCTGCAATCGATGAATACCTCGGCTCTGATAAAAATGTTGTAATTCCGGACAAAATTGACGGATATGCTGTTTCACGTATCGGATATGAGTCTTTTTTGGATTGCACAAGTATTGAAAGCGTTATAATCCCCGATGGCGTGACATATATTGGTATGGACGCTTTTCGCAATTGTACAAATCTTAAAAGTATTACAATTCCGGATACAGTTAATGAAATTGGAATGCTGGCTTTCCAGGATACAGCCTGGCTTGAAAATCAGCGTGACGGTGTTGTATATGCCGGTAAGGTAGTATATACCTGCAAAGGTGAAATGCCGGTATATACCAATCTTACTCTTAAGTCCGACACAACAGGTATAGCCGACAAGGCTTTTGCGGAACAGGAAAACCTATATAGAATTGTTATTCCTGACAGTGTATCTGTAATCGGATTCGGAGCTTTTGACAAATGCACCAATCTGATAAGTGTAAATATTCCGGACGGTGTGTCAACAATTGAAGGTGATGTTTTCAGGGGCTGTAAGAGTCTTGAGAATATAGATATTCCGAACAGTGTAAAAGTAATAGAATATGATGCGTTTCAGGATTGCTCAAGTATTAAAAGCTTGACGATTCCATACACAGTGACAACTATCAGACGTTTTTCCGTAGGTTATGGCTATGACTACAGTGTATTTAAAAACGTTAAATATGAAGACTTTACAATTAAGGGTTTTAAAGGCACAGCCGCCGAAGAGTATGCCGAAGAATTCGGTTTTGATTTCGTTGCGCTCACTGACAATGATTTTGGTGATGTTAACGGTGACGGAGTGATTAGCATTGCTGATTCCACGCTGATTCAGAAGTATGCAGCATCATTAGTAGAATATACATCAATACAGTTGGCTCTCGCTGATTTTAACTTTGACGGAACAGTGAATGTAAACGATGCAACTGAAATTCAGCGTGCTCTTGTAAGCGGAAAATAATTTTAAATTCAAAAGACACCGCCTCGTATTTTTAGGTACGGGGCGGTGTTTTGTTGATTGGCTTTATATTCAGATTTCTATATCTGCATTATTTACTAATACCTCGTTAAAACTAAAGCTTCACACTTATCAAATATAACGCTGAACTATATTTTTCGTAGGGAACTACCCCCTGTGTCGTTCCTAACTGACATTCAGCTAACTTATGTAGGAACAACACAGGGGTTGTTCCTACAATTATCCACAAAATTGTGTATTTTTAGAATTAACACCGTACTAGTTTAGAAAAAACGACATAGTTAACAGAAAATCAAAAGACAACTTTATTTTTTTGAAAACATTGACTTGAATTTAAAATATCTGTATACTGAATACGAGGGAGGTAACATAATATGAAAAAAATAGTATGTTTTTCTTTAGTCTTTGTTTTACTGCAATTTGTGTTAATTAATTCAACAGTTTTTGCGGAGGAGGGCTTTTCTGATGTATTGAATGATGTAACATTAAGCGAAAATGAAGTATTGAAAACCTTTTATAAAGATACACAAGCCAAAATTGATGATATACATAACACCAATGGAGCAATACAGCCTTCAAACGGTGGAAATGCATATTATGTATCAAACAGCGGAAATGATGATAATAACGGATTATCGCCTGAGACACCAATAGCCACTATTTCTGCGGTAAACAGACTCAACTTAAAAGCAGGAGATGTGGTATATTTTGAGCGTGGAGGTGTATGGCGAGGCAGTGTCAAGGCTTATACTCACGGAGTTGCATATTCAGCCTATGGAGAGGGAAACAAGCCTGAACTTTATGGTTCATCACACAATTATGCTGATGTGGGCAAGTGGTTAGAAACTGATGTTCCTGATATTTACAAGTATTCTGAAACGGTGGAATCAGATGTAGGTAATATAATATTTAACAACGGAGAAGTCAATGGTATCAAATGTGTTGTAGAAGAAAAAAACGGTGAAACCTATAATAAAACTACAGGCAAAAGATTTGACTCATATGCCGACTTAACAGAAAATCTGCATTTCTTTCATGATTCTGGATCAACTAAGGAGCTTTACTTATACTGTACCGGCGGGAATCCTGCCGATTTATATGACAGCATTGAATTTGCTGAAAGAGAATTTATAATTGATGTAGGATTGAGCAATAACATTACTATAGATAATATTACTTTCCGTTATAGCGGATTTATTGCAGTCAGTGCCGGCTCCTGTGAAGGCTTGACAGTACAGAATTGTGAATTTTATTGGATTGGCGGTTCAATTCAGTATGACTCTGTACGCTGCGGAAACGGTGTTCAAATCTGGGGAAGTGCTAAAAACTTTACTGTTGATAACTGCTATTTCAATCAGATTTATGATGCGGCTGTAACATTTCAGTTTAAAGATGAGCCGAACCTTGAGATACATTGCGACAATATTAAATTTACAAATAATGTTATGGAATACTGCAACTATTCTGTGGAGTACTTTTTGGATTACGGCAAAAATAATGCTAACGATTTTGAAAATTTTCTCATAAGCGGTAACCATATGTGGTATGCAGGCTATGGTTTATGTTCACAAAGACCCGACAAAGGAGAGGATGCTCACATTAAAAGCTGGAAACATGCAAATCAGAACAAGGGGAACTTTGTTGTAAGCAATAATCTTTTTGCAATTGCAAAAACATACATTACAGAAACCTACAGTATGAATGAAAATCAGGGTGCGGAATATAATTCAAATACTTATATACAGTATTTAAACCATTATCTCGGAAGAAACGATAATACTGATTGCTTTACCAGATTCAGCAGGAATGTGCGTACAGAAATATTGCAAAACTTTGGTGATGAAAACGCCAGAATAATATGGGTAAATAATCTTGCTGATGTTCCGACAGAGCCGTCTGACATGATTTACGGTGATGCTGACGGAAATGGTGTAGTCGATGTTAACGACAGTACTCTTATCTGCAAATGTACTGTTGATATTGCGCCGATTTCGGACGAAAGACTTAAGGTGACTGATGTAAATGAGGACGGAGTTACTTCGGTTGCGGATGCTACATGTATTCAAAAATTTATTGCAGAGTTTGGAAGCGATTACGGTATCACCGGACAGGCTTATCAGGGTACAGCTCCTGCTCAGCCTGAAACATATACGCTTTACTTTAAGACAAATCTCAATTGGGTGACAGGAGGCGATGTATCGCTTTATGCATATGATTTAAATACAGAAAAAAGCTATCAGTTTGAGCAGGTTTCATATGTATATCCTTATGTTTTTAAAACAGAAGTCCCGGTTACAGTTACAGATATTTCAGTTTATCGTTTTACTTGTACTGTAGAAGCCCCGCCGGTAGCAATCTCCGGTGATGGAGGAAATGTATATAATTGCTGGGATACAACAGTTTCTTCTGTTATTAACTGTATCAGACTTTCGGATGAGGGAATTATATCAGCAGAAGCATATTGTGAAGAACCGGTTTCTGACTTTTTGCTGTCAACAGTTTATTTTGATAATTCAAATGCGAAATGGTCAGATGTATATATTTACGGCTGGTCAGACAGCGGCCTCAACGGTGAGTCAGTTATGATGACGCAGATTGACGGAACAAACATCTGGTATTATACTTTTGCCTCACCTCTTAAGCCCGGTGCGGAATGTTTCCTGTTTAAAAATACCGCAGATACATGGGAAAATCAAACTGATAATATTGTTGTTCAGGAAAATCTGAATTGTTATCTTGCAAATGAAGGAAGCAAAACTGGCGGTTCGTGGTATTACTATACTGAAAAATGAAAATAACTGATACTTTAAATCCCCCGATTTTGTCGGGGGATTTTTTTAATGAAAGCTCTGATTAGTTTTTAAAACTTATCTCCCGACTTTGTGCAGAGGGCGGCGATTAGTCCGAAGAAGATTGCGGCGGCAATTCCGCCTGCGGCGCTTGTCAGTCCTCCCGTCAGAATTCCGAGCGCACCGTCCTGCGCAAGCGCTTCCTTAACGCCCTCGCACATAACATATCCGAAGCCGCTTATCGGCACGGACGCTCCTGCGCCTGCAAATTCCGCAAGCGGCTTGTAAAGTCCTACTGCTCCTAGAATTACGCCTGCTACAACAAATCCCGTAAGTATTCTTGCAGGGGTGAGCTTTGTTTTATCAATGAGAATCTGTCCGACTACGCAGATTAATCCGCCTACCCAGAAAGCATTAATGTAATCCATAATACCGTCCATAATAACGCTCCTTTAAATTTTGTGGTCATTATCAATAAATATTGTTTTCAATTTTTGTTGATTAATTCCCGTTACCTTAAATTTATGTGATGAAAAACTGAATTTTTGTGATTTTAACCTGTTTTTTTAGAATTTATATACACAAAATCAATTTTTTATAGTATAATCTATAATGTTTAAATCTGCTTTTCAGTGTATAAAAGCAGACTTCATTCAGACTAATTTTAAGGAGTGAAAAGTCACATGGTCGAGGTTAAACACCTTACAAAATGTTATGGCGACATAAAGGCCGTTGATGACATCAGCTTCACCGTTGAAACGGGTGAAGTTCTCGGATTTCTCGGACCGAACGGTGCAGGAAAATCCACAACTATGAATATGATAACGGGTTACATTTCTTCCACAAGCGGAACCGTTACCATTGACGGAAGCGAAATTCTTGAGGACCCTAAGGAAACAAAGAAAAAAATCGGTTATCTTCCCGAAATTCCTCCGCTCTATGTTGATATGAGCGTCAGGAAGTATCTTGAATTTATGTTTGACCTCAAAAAGGTCAAGCTCCCTAAAAAGGAGCATATTGAAGAGGTTATGCGACTTGTGCGCATTTCTGAGCAGTCGGAGCGTATTATCAAGAACCTTTCAAAAGGTTACCGTCAGCGTGTCGGCTTTGCTCAGGCTTTGCTTGGCAATCCGCCCGTGCTTATCCTTGACGAGCCCACAGTCGGTCTTGACCCGAAGCAGATTATCGAAATCCGCAAGCTCATAAAGAGCCTCGGCAAAAAGCATACGGTTATTTTCTCATCACACGTGCTTTCCGAAATTTCGGCTACCTGCGACAGAATCATAGTTATTTCAAACGGCAAAATCGTTGCCGACGCAAAAACCGAGGAGCTCTCAACTGCCGTTTCGGGTGAAGAAAAGCTTGCGCTTGAGGTTGAGGGAACTTCTGCCGACGTTATCTCTGCAATCAAGAAGATTCCTGCCGTTATCCGTGTCAGCAAGGTAAGACCTATGCGTGACAATACGGCTAAATATATGGTTGAATACGAAAAGGGCGTTGACGTTCGCCGTGACGTTTTCAGCGCAATGGCAAGAATCGGCTGTCCGATTCTCGATATGCAGTCGGGCAATGAAACCCTTGAGGATATGTTCCTCAAGCTGACAACGGCAGACCAGAATAATTATCGTGAAAACGGAGGTAACAGCTGATGGGTACGATTCTTAAAAGAGAGCTTTCCTCTTACTTTAACTCTGCTACAGCCTATGTAGTAATGGCTATTTACTTTATTTTTTCGGGAATTTTCTTCACTGCTATCTGCTTTGGCTACAACACAACGAGCCTTGCAGGCGTGTACGGAAATATGTTCTACATTATTATGTTCATTATCCCGATTATCACAATGAAAACCTTTTCCGAAGAAAAGCGTCAGAAAACCGACCAGGCACTTCTGACCTCTCCGACAAGCCTTACCGAAATTGTAATCGGCAAGTTTCTGGGTGCATTCGTACTCTATGGTGCTTGCTGCTGCATTTTCCTTGTGTATGCTGTCGTTATTTCATTCTTTGCAACACCCGACTGGCCTGTAATTATCTGCACATTCATCGGAATCATTCTTCTCGGTGCTTCACTTATTGCAATCAACGTGTTCATTTCTGCACTTACAGAGAGTATGATTATCGCCGCTGTTGCAGGTATGGCTCTCGGACTTTTAATTTCGTTCCTAGGCAATATCAGCGATATGCTCTCAATTGACTGGGTAACGGCTGTTCTTGAAAAAATCAATCCGCTTAATTACTATACAAACTTTACATACGGCATTTTAAGCATTGTAGACATTATATTTTTCCTGACTCTGACGGGACTTTTCCTTTTCTTTACCGTTCGTGTTCTGGAAAAAAGACGCTGGAGCTAAGGGAGGTTATCTGAATGAACGAAGAAAACAAGGTTCTTACACCAAATGAAACTCCCGAAACAACAGTGGAGGATACAAACGCAGAAAATACAGCTTCTGCAATTGATGAAACTGCCGATACAGCAGTGGAAAATACAAAAGAAAATGCAACTGAGAAGGTTGCAGTCAATAAAAAGGGCAATAAAGGCAAGAAGAATAAGTCCAAAAAGGAAAAGGGCAGCTTCAAGGCTTTTCTGAAGTCAAGAAAGGCTCGTCACGGCTCGCTTGCAATTGTAATTGTCGCTGTAGTGGTGGCAATTGTAATTGTGCTCAACGTAATCTGCGGACTGCTTGTTGACCGTTTCCCCGATTTAAAGCTTGATCTGACGGCAAATCAGTCGTTTGCTTTGCAGGACGATACAATCGACTACGTTTCTCACCTTAACAAGGACGTAACTCTTTACGTGCTTATGCCTGAGAATGAAGTTGAAAATCAGGGTACATACTTTATTCAGGCCAAAAACCTGCTTGATAAAATGAAGAGCAATTCAAACGGCAGAATTGATATAAAATATATTGACCTTACATCCAACCCGTCCTTTACGTCAAACTATCCCAACGTTGACTGGAACGGTGAAAGCTCATACAACTACTTTATGCTTGTTGAGAGCGGTGAGCAGTACAAGGCTTTAAATGTAGATGAGTGCTTTGAATATGACCAGACAACCTATAGCTACTACGGTCAGTATCAGTTTACGGGCACTACTATTGAGCAGGCTGTTGTTACTGCAATTCTCAACGTAACCGCTGACGACAAGGTTGTTGTTGATATGATTAAGGGCAACAACGAGCAGGATTATTCGGGACTCAAGACATTGCTTGAAAACAACGCCTATGAAGTAAACGAAATCTCGCTTGTAACGCAGGATATTGACGACGACGCTGAATTTATTATGATTTACGCTCCGTCTGTTGACCTCGACGAAAGTGCTGTTGATAAGATTTCAGAGTGGCTTGACAACGACGGCAAGTACGGCAGAACGCTTATTTACGTTCCGTGCGCCGACAAGGTAGACACTCCGAACATTGACGCACTGCTTGACGAGTGGGGTATGCAGGTAAACGGCGGCTATGTTTTTGAAACAAACACAGACTACCTTATCAGCGGCTCAACTCCGTATGCATTTATTACAGATTACAGCGACTACTACAAGGATAACCTCAAGAACTCAAAAATCCCCGTAGTTGTAAGCGACTCACACGATATTATCATCAAAGACAGCGAAATGGCTCATTCACTGCTCACAACCTCAGACAAGGCAGGCGTTCAGCCCTATGATTACGACGAGAACTGGAATTATCAGGACGCAATCACAGGCGAGCCTCTGAATATTGCGGCTGAGGGCGTTAAAACAAACAACGATGAAAAATCATCAAGAGTTGTAGTGTTCGGCTCTTTCACAATGTTCAATGAAACCGTAATGAGCTACAACAGCTACAACAACTCGGCATACTTTATGAATGTTGTAAATACAATTGCTGATAAGGACGATAACGGTATCACAATTGAGTCCAAGTCGCTTGAAAGCGCAGAGCTTGGCGTAACAGACGTTACAACTCAGTCGGTTATGATTGCAATATTTGTGATTATTCTTCCTGCGGCAATTCTTATAGCAGGACTTATCGTATGGCTGCGCAGGAGGAACAAATAATGAAAAAGAACACCAAAATTTTCATAGTTGTCGCTGTTGCGGCTGTACTGCTGATTGGTCTTATGCTTTTGCTTATCTTCCTGCCAAACGGCGACAGCGAAGGCTCGGCTACCTATGACGAGGGCGTTAAGATGACCGTTACTACTGACGAAAACGGCGTTCATCAGGCTGAAATCATCACTGACAAGGACGGAAACATCGAAAACAACAGCTATGGCACGCTTGTAGAGTACGACACAAATAAAATTTCAACAATACACATTGAAAACACCAAGGGTACGCTTGACATTACCTCATACACTCCGACAAACGAAAAGGGCGAAACCGACACTACCGTATACACACTCAAGGGATATGAGGACTTTGAGCTTCAGTCGGGTGTTGCAGATACAATTGCAACAGCTGCCTCACACCTTGACTTTTCAAAGGTAATCACTCTTGACAAGGATAAGGCTTCCGAGTACGGACTTGACAAGCCGAGGGCAACTGTAACGGTTACCTATGATGACAAGACAAAGGCTGTAATTTATGTGGGCGACGACGCTCCGCAGAGTGCAGGAAGCTATATTAAATTCGGCGACGGCGACGCAGTCTATTTTGTAACAACCGACTCCGTAAGCGTATTTGACTACGGTCTTACCGACTTTATGAGCCTTACAATCAACGATTCTGCAACGGATTCCGACAGCAGTCAGGCTTCTTCAATCACGCTTTCAGGCTCAAACTTCAGCAAGGAAATTGTGCTTGTTCCTAACAACGACGGCAAGAACTCTGCTTCCTACAGAATTACAAAGCCCGGTGAGGGCTATGCAAGCGAGAGCGAAAGCAGTCTTGTTGAGGGTGCAATCAGAGGACTTTACGCAGAGAGCGTAAAAATGGTAAATCCGTCCTCAAGTCAGCTCTCGGAGCTCGGACTTTCAAATCCCTATGCTGAGGTAAAGGCTGTTTATCCCGACATTACGGTTGACGTTATCAGCTCAAAGCCCGATGGTGATGGCAAGGTATATTTAATGGAAAAAGGCGGAAAAGTAGTATATGTTATGGCTTCTGCAAATCTGCCCTGGGTTACAACAAGCTACGATAAGCTTGTCAGTGAATATGTGCTCAGCCCCAAACTTACCTCGCTTTCTCAGGTCAGCATAAGCGACGGAAGCAAGACGTATGATTTCACATTAAGCTCAAAAGAGGTTACTTCAACCGACAACGAGGGCAGTGAAACAACAACTACCCAGACAAGCGTTAAGTACGGCGACAAGGAAATTGAGCTTTCTTACTTCACAACGCTGTTCCAGAACATTTCCTATACAGAGCTTGCTGATTTGGATTCCGAAAGCGCAAGCGGCACACCAGTTCTGACAATTACCTATACATACTCAACTGACAAGAGCAGTGATACGGTAAGCTTCTATGAAACAGGTGCAAACCGCTATGTTGCGTCTGTAAACGGAACTTCTGTAGGCCACGTTCACAAGTCCAACATCAACAAGGCTGTTAAGCAGATTGCTGACGTTGCGGCAAACAAACAAATAGACTCGGTATTCTGATTGAGCAGACAGGTCGGTGCATTGCTGTAAAGCGGTGCATCGACTTTTTGTTTTAGTGTGGAGTTTCGGTCGAGTGGAAAAGTCGGTTATTTTGGTAAAAACGGTTGCCCGAATTATAAGTTGATATGTAGGTAACGTTTCGGGACGTCAGGGATGCCGTCCCCTACGGATATGCAGGAAACGTATGTATTACAGTCGTAGGGACACTCACTCCGTGTCCGTGTTGACTATCAAATGCAACCGATTATATCAACATTTTAGTAACAAACAAACCTTTCAGTAGGGGACGGGTTCCTACACGTCCCAAACTTTTCCGATATATCAAAATTAGTTTAGTAAACAAACATTTCCAAACAATACGCATTATTATAAATTCGGAGCGAAGCGACCCGCAACTCCACACTCCACTCTCCAAACTCCCAAAAATGTGTAGACTTTTTTGTCAGCGTTTGTTATAATAAAATAATGAAAAGGGTGATATATATGAAAACGATAGATTTAGTCGTTCCCTGTTACAACGAGGAAGCGGGACTTGAGCATTTTGTGCTCGAAACCAACAAGGTAATTTACTCGCTCCCCGAATACAGTTTCAGATACATTCTTGTAAACGACGGCAGCCGTGACAAGACTTATCTTGTAATGAAAAAGCTTGCAAAGCAATTTTCAAATATAAAGTACATCTGTTTTTCACGAAATTTCGGCAAGGAAGCGGCTATGTATGCAGGACTTCAGCATTCAACGGCTGACTATGTCGTTGTAATGGACGCTGACTTACAGCATCCGCCCGAGATTTTTCCTCAGATGATTGAGGCTCTCGAAAAAGAGGGCTACGACTGTTGTGCAACAAAGCGTGACGATCGTGAGGGTGAAAGTAAGTTCAGAGGAATTTTCTCTAAGCTGTTCTTTAAGATTTCCAACAAGCTCACCGACGTTAAAAATCCCTACGGTGCAATGGACTACCGTATGATGACAAGGCAGATGGTCGATTCTATCCTTGAGCTCGGCGAGGTTCAGCGTTTTTCAAAGGGCATTTTCTCGTGGGTAGGCTTTAACACAAAATGGGTTTCTTTCAAGACAGTTGACCGTCAGCTCGGCACTACAACTTGGAAATTTTCAAGTCTGTTTAAATATGCGCTTGACGGAATCACCTGCTTTTCGGTTGCGCCCCTGCGTTTTACGGCTGTTATGGGCGGCGTAATCTTTGTGATTTCGCTTATCTATATATTAATTACGCTTATTCAGACTTTGTTCTTCGGAATTACCACTCCCGGTTACGTTACAACGCTTTGTGCCGTGCTGTTTCTGGGCGGCATTACCGAAATGTCAATCGGAATTCTTGGCGAGTACATCGGCAGAATTTATATGGAGTCGAAGGACAGACCGATTTATATAACAAAGTACTCAAATTTTGAGGAAGAAAACAACGAAGAAAAGGACAGTGAATGATGAAAGATTTTATCAAGCAGTTTTTTGACATTAAATTCTGGAAGTTTATAATGGTCGGAATCCTCAACACAATTGTCGGTATGGGACTTCAGTTTCTGTTCTTCAACCTCTGCGGCTGGGACGAGTGGATTTCTTCAATTGTAGGCTATATTCTGGGCAGTATTTTAAGCTACTTCCTCAACAAGTACTTCACCTTCAAAAACAAGGAAAAGGGCTGGAAGCCGATTGCGAAATTTGCCATCAATATCGCCGTTTGCTACGGACTTGCTTACGGCATTGCAATCCCGCTTACCAAGTGGATTTGCGTTGCAAATTCGCTTTCAATGTTCGGTTGGACTGTTGACAAATTCGCAGGCAACGCATCAATGCTCGTAGGCTCCTGTCTGTTCGTTGCTTTCAATTATATCGGTCAGAGATTCTTTGCTTTCAAAGAGAAAAAGTAATACATAATATATATGTAAATAAATTGTATTTTCAGTCGGACAGCGGCACTTTGTCGCTGTCCGACTTTTTACTTTATAGGAAATTGCCTGATAGCGCTCGGGCACTGAAGGTTTAAATCAGCAGAAGCAGTCTGCACGAACTGGATGCAACGTCACGTTGCTTTTTTATGCCCGAAAATATTACAAACGTCTTTGGAGCAAGTTTTTTTGTAAAATTCCAAAGGATAATAAAATTGTTATTAATTATCCTGAATTGGCAAATCAGAACTATAAAACCACACTAAATTGTCAATTATTACTACTGTAATATTTCTGTAATAGTTGTCATAAAATAGTTACAAATTAGTAATAAATCGATAACAAAATGGTGACAAATAAAATTCTTGCAAATTGACCATATTTTTGCAGGGAAAAATCAAATAAAAGCTCGAAAAAATAATGCTAAATGAGAAAAACACCCATTATAATTGTAAGAATTGCACAAAAAATCAAATATCAATTAGGTTGACATAACCAAAAGACGAGTTTATAATTGCCAACTGTACCGAGCGGACTTGCAAAAATCCTGCAAAACTGCTTTGGCACAGGAAGGTATTCAGGAGCGACATAACGTTGCATCCTATTCGGACAGATACAGGCGACTATGACTGTTGCGTCCGAACGAAAAAATTGAAAAATTGAAAAAGGAGTTATTACAATGAGATTTACAGCGGATAAACTTCGCATTGCAAAATCAGCCGTTGCGCTGAGCCTTGCAGCAACAGTTGTCCTCGGCTCGGTTATTACCGTTGCGGCTGCAATTCAGTCGGGCAGTAACAGCGCCTCAAACTCGGAAGATAACAACGGATTCAAAAGCTTGGTTGAGTATGAGCTTTCAAACGGCGACCTTGTAGTCACACACAACAACGATTTTAAGCTCGATGTAACAATCCTCGACGCTAATAAAATCACAATCAACAACGGCGGCGAAAGTCAGCTTGTTCATCTTGCAAAGGGAACAGTTGCCGACGCTCTGAAAAAAGCAGACATTACTCTTGCGGATGATGAAATTTCCGTTCCTGCCCCCGACAGTGAAATTACCAAGGACACGGAAATCAACATTTACAAGACCAAAACAGTCAGCGTAACTGCCGACGGTAAGACAAATGACGTTAAGCTTGCGCTTGTGAATGTGTACGACGCACTTAACTTTGCAGGCTACGAGGTAGACGATGACGATATTATCAGTACCTCGCACAATGAAGACGTTGAGAACATCAGTGCTGTAACAGTTAAGCGTGTTACATACAAGACTGAATCCTCAAAGGAAAAAATCGCTTACGACACAGTCAAGAAAAATTCTGACGATGTTGAGCTTGGTGAAACAAAGGTAAAGACAGAGGGCAAAGACGGTGAAAAAATCGTTACCCGTGAGGTAAAGTACATAGACGGCGAAAAGACCTCCGATAAGGTGGTAGCCGAAAAGACAATCAAAAAGCCTGTTGACGAGGTTATCCTTGTCGGAACAAAGGGTGCCGCAACAAGCGGCGGAGCAGGAACATTTACCGACTCCAACGGTGCAACCGTTGCCTACAGTCAGGTTCTTACAGGCTCGGGTACGGCTTACACAGCACCCGCAGGAGCAGGAACAGCAACAGGTGTTCTGGCTTATCACGGCGGCGTTGCAGTTAACCCCAACGTAATCCCCTACGGTTCAAAGCTCTACATTGTTTCAACAGACGGCAGTTTTGTTTACGGCTATGCAACTGCTGTTGACACAGGCGGAGCACTTATGGACGGCTCGGCAATTGTAGACTGCTTCTACAACACCTATGACGAGTGTGTAAACTTCGGCAGACGTGATGTGAACGTTTACGTTCTTGCATAAAGATTGTGTGCATATGAAAATGTTAAGGCGGACAGCTCAGGCTGTCCGTTTTATCTTTTTATTGACATAAAGGGTAGTTGTAGATATAATAAAATAGGATAAATTAAACCTACTCAGGAGGAGAATCAATGAACGTAAATACAAACTCACTTGTTTCAATAACAGAAGCTAACCGAAACTTTTCTAAGGTTGCAAGACTTGTTGACGAGAACGGATCTGCTATAATACTGAAAAATAATATTCCTCGATACCTGATTGTTGAATTCAGTCAGGCTGAAGATGAACAGCTTGCAAACAATGAGGATGTTATGGAGATTTCAAAAAGACTTATCGCCAAAAACAGAGAAGCATATGAGGTTCTTGCAAAATGATTGTCTTATCGAAAGAACAGATTTTATTAATGCACAAACAGCTGATTGACGAAACAGGCGGACTTGACGGTGTTCGTGATGAAGCGTTGCTTGATTCAGCAATTAATGCACCGTTTCATAAATTTGACGGTAAGGATTTATTTCCAACTGTACAGCAGAAAGCCGCCCGTCTGTGTTTCGGAATAATTAAAAATCACGCATTTATTGACGGGAATAAAAGAATCGGAACACATACAATGCTTGTATTTCTTGCTCTCAACGGAATAGAAATTGACTATACCCAGAAAGAGCTTTATCAGATAATATTGGATTTATCATCAGGAAAACTTGAACTTGACAGCCTGACTCATTGGATAATTGAGCATGAGCTTTGATTAAAAATATCCACATATCTTATGATTGTTTTTTAAATATTAATATTGATTTATGCGTTGCAATGCGTTATAATAAAATATAACTTTGACAAATTACCTTTGAAAGGATTATTTTTATGAAGAGATTTATTGCCGCAATTTTATGCGTAGGACTTATTGCTGCCGTTTCGGCGGGCTGCGGATACAAGGACGCACTTTCAAAAGAGAATACAACAACTCAGGCTACCGAGGCTACAGGCAGTGCCGCTACCCCGAGCGAGGCTGAAAATAAAAATTATGCAGATAACCTTGAAGGCTTGAGTAGTTATTTTGCAGACAAAGGTTACATTACCACCAAGGACGGAAAAATTGATGAGAGCACCGTAACCGTAATGGACGCATCTCTTATCGGCGCAAAAGAGGGCAAAAAGTATGCAACAGCTTACGGCGGTAAGGCAATTACAATTGAGCTTTACGAATATGACTTAACAAATCTTAACAAACTTAACGATACTGCAAAGGCTGTTGTTGAGTCGGTAAAGAACAGCGGCGAGTTTACAATACTTGATTTGCCGCCGGTTAAGGCATACCTTTCAAATAACGGCAGATGGATGATGATTTATACAGACGCAAGCATTGACGATGCTAATCCGGACAAGGAGTCGGACAACTACAAGCACCGTGAAGAAGTAATAAATAATTTTAAATCATTTATTTAATTTGAGATTTAAGGTCGGAGCGTTATCAAAAAGTAATGTTCCGACCTATTTTTTGTTTGGTATTTGTTTAGATTGAGTGCGGTTTTTTATTAAGCTAAACGATAATTTAGCGGCGAGCCGCCGCAGGCAATTCGAGTGGAAAAGTCGGTTATTTAG
>JBJFHX010000076.1:0-4035 GCA_051893995.1 Ruminococcus sp. | reverse complement strand
GGTGCAATCGGCGGTTCTTCAGATTATCTTAAGTAATTAACTTATCTTGCAAATAGCAACGGCACTCCGTAATGGAGCGCCGTTGTTTTTTTGAGCAGAAATTTTTAATTAATGCAGTTTAGTGCAGTGTAAAAGAGTAATTAACATCCATTATTATAGAAATAAATAGCAAATAGTTTAATCATTCTTCCATTTGCTTACCTAAGAAAGCAGCAGCAGACTGTGCAAGCTTTATTTCTGCACCGCTCGGAACTTTGATACTTTCACTTGAAAGCATTACAACTGCTCCCGTAACATCTCCCGAAGCGATTATCGGATAAATGACAGCCGCAGGATGCTCAATGCCCTCAATTGGCATAATATCACCTGCATTTTGCTGAGTTGCGGCGTAGCTTTTTCTGCTTTCCATATAATTCTCAAGTACAGTGCTTACTCTGCGCTCAAGAAACTCACGCTTTGAAACTCCGGCAGCAGCAATAACGTGGTCCTTGTCACAGATAAGCGTAGGCAAAGAGCTTATCCGTGAAATAACATCGGCATATTGCCCTGCAAACTCTGAAAGCTCACCTACAGGTGAGTATTTTTTAAAAATAACCTCACCGTCAGTAGCAGTGTATATTTCTAACGGGTCGCCGTTACTGATAACATTGACATCATAGACCTTGTCCTTTCGATTACTGCTCTTCTGGACTGATACGGCTGATAAGTTATCTATGATGCCTGACTCAAAATTTACGGCATTTTCAAGCTCGGGCAGTGTTCCGCTTTTCAATATACTCTCAATATCAGCTTTGAGCTTGATATGAATATGATCCTCATACACGTAGATTTTCTCAACAATAAGCTCTAAGTCGTTTTTGTCAAGGTGTTCTTTATCTAAAATCTCGCTGAATATATTAATTGCGTTTTTGGCTATTCTGTTTACACGGATAATGGTGTTCTGCTTGTTATATGTTAAGGTGATTTGATTTTGTATTCCGTCAATTCTTGCTTCATATTCTGCAATCAGCTCGTCATAGGTTTCCTGTATGCTTTCTTCTCTGTCAGGTCGCCGCATAATTTCTCTTGCACATTGACGAATCAGTATTTTCTTTTCTTCCTTTGCAGCATCAAGCTGTCGGTTAAGAATATCAATAGTTTCTTCATTTTGCTTTAAAGCATCAGTCTCACCGACAATGGATTTTTGAAGTTTTTCAATCATATCTTTCGATGTATCACGCACTTTTCGCAGATAGTCTTTCAGAACGCTGTCAAGCATATCAACTCTTATGTGGTGGCTTGTACAGGCTTTACGCCCGTGCTGATGATACCTGCCGCAGCGATATGCATCCTTTGATTCCTTGCGGCTCATAGGGAACATAGGACTTCCGCAGTCACCGCACACCATTAATCCCGAATACACATTATCGTACTTTTTTACACCTCTGTAATTTGAAGTGCTTCTCTTTTTCAAAGCTTCCTGCGTTATTGCGAATGTGCGATAATCTATTATAGCCTCGTGATTGTTTTCAAATACAAGGTGTTCGCTTTCGTCTTTTTTAATATCGGTTCCATTAATTTTTTTGCGGGTGTATTTTCCCTGACGAAGCGTACCAATGTAAAAGTCATTTGAAAGTATTCCCTGAATTGTAACGATACTCCATTCGCGACGTACTTTTAATTTACATTCTACGCCCTTAGCTTCTTTCCTTGCTCGCTCATTCATTCGAGGGGTAGGAATGTTTTGCTCGGTGAGATAGTTTGCAATCTTTTTGTAGCCCCAGCCGTTTATATAAAGCTCAAACACTTTTCGTACAACCTCTGCCTCTGTAGGTTCAACCTCAAAGGTCATTGTTTTATTATTTGTAATCACATAGCCGTAGGGAACAGCGCATATCCATTTGCCGTCCTCCTGCCTGCGCTTGATAACGGACTTAACCTTTTTTGAAGCGTCGGTGACAGGCATTTCATTTACAAGAAAGCGGAACTGAATTGCAGTCCAGTCATCATAGGTTGGATAATCAATGCTGTCGCCAATGGAAATAATTCGTACACCTGCGTCACGTAAATCCTCAAGCTCAACAAGTCCTCGGCTGTTGCGTCGAGAAAATCTTGAAAAGTCTTTGACAACCAGTATATCGTATTGCCGCCCCATAAGTAACGGACGCATTTCCTGATAACCCTCACGCTGTTCAAATGTATATCCCGAACGGTCACGGTCCTCATAAAAGGTGAGTCGTGAGCCTGGAAATGTGCGGTTTACATATTCTTTTATAATTGACTTCTGATTTTCAATTGAAGTGTTGTCACGGTCAAGCTCATCATCAACAGAAATTCGACAGTAGCCTGCTATATCAAATGTTTCTACCATATTAAATATCACCTATATTTAGTTATTGATAACATTGTACCACATAACTTTTATAATAGCAATGAATTTACGTATTTTGTAATTCATAAATATTTTTTAATAATATATTTGCTTTTTCGTGCAAAAGTCAGACCTTTGAACTTGCATCATCGTGAAAATTTAGTTATATTCATTCGTTAGTTAAAAAATATGAATATTTTTTAAAATGGCTTATTAAAGCAGTTTTTAAATAAAAACGTCAGTTTTGCCTGACTGCCATTTGGCGCATTTAAACACTTGGCTCTCACAACTGAGAGAGGTTAGCTTTATTTATCTATCATTTCATATCTTTTCATAATCAAGCTGACGATTTCCTTGCTTCTAACCTTCATATTCAGTTCTTTAATAATACTTTTTACCATTGCTTCGGTGATTTTAGGAATGAACCTCTTATAATTCAGGTGATTTGATAGAAAATCGTTGAAAAGATTAATAAGTATATCGTTTTTTGTCGGAGTTTTTGGGTAACCTCTTGAAATAAGAGCCATATTATGATCGAAAATGGGAGCAAAGCCTATCATTTCGCCTGTTTGTATGTTTCGCAAAAGTCCGAAGTTTGCCGTGTGTCGGTCGGGATTTGCAACAACGGTGTCAAGAAAAATCATTTTTACAAAATCACCTACAGCCTGCGGACAAAGTTCTTCTAACCTCTTGACAACATCTTCATAATCCTCGTTGTCACCCATAAAGGTAAATGCAGGTTCAAAATTTACGCTTGCGCTGTTGGTAAAGTCGAGAGACTTAACACATTTATTGCCACGCTCATAGACAGCCATATTCATTCCCAGAGCTTTTCCCAATCGATATATGAAAAGCTCAGAGAACTGCTCGTCGTGATTTGCAGCCTTAATCATCCACCATTTTCCGTCAATTAATTTCCAGCACTTTTCAAAGCTTCCGATATTTGTCAGTTCAGGTGTTCTTGAATGTTTGGAATTGGCAGCTTTGTTGAAGCTCGCATAACTTCCCTTGAGTGCCAGCCCTGAAAAATAATCATCAGAAAAGCGGACATTATCATATTTCAGTTTACTGTCAAGTGGTTTTATCCAATAATTATCAGTGATGGTTACGGCATTGACATAAAGCACAGTGCTTATATCGTCCTTTTCTTTAAGCCTGAGCGCCTTTTTGAGCAGACGGGAGTTTGCTCTGTGAGAATCAATTGCTCGTGTTTCAAGCCACATATCAGCGTTGTGGACACGCTTCAGGTAAAGCGGCAGCAAGCTATTGTCAATAACCGTTAGCTCATTATTATCCCATTTAGCAACAGCTGTGTCACCTGACATAATAAAATAAACTCTGTCTGCTGTCAATTTTGCTCCTCCTTTGGTAATTTTTATAATTTGATTTTATCATATAAATATTAGTCTTTCAAGACATTAGTTTATAACTGTATAAAATATTGGAATCAACACTTGTCGTCAATGTTTATTAAAATTTATATAAAAATAAAAAAAGGTTTATTAATGCCGGTTTTAAGGGGAAAAGTCAGTTATGCCTGACTGCCAACCTGGCACTTTTGAGCACTCTGCTCTATCAATTGTCACAAAATCGTTTTTTAAATTAAATTTATGACAATAATCTTGTAAACTTTATGTAGACTTTTTATAACGTACTCTATAGAACGTAGTTCAATAAAGTAAGAT